>NZ_JBFUKF010000064.1:0-19488 GCF_056400985.1 Mucilaginibacter sp. P4_G9
CAACTAAGTACCGCTATTGAACAAGGAATAGAAGATGTTTTTTATTATTTTTCTGAAATCCCCTATCGCTTTGAAAAAAACGGAACGAATTTTATTTCTATCATTTACGAATTAATGAAAAATACCTTTGAATGGGGTAAAGAGGATGAAAATGAAGTCCCTATTGATCCTAATATAAGGGGTACGCTTGTTAAATTTTTCAAGAAGAAAAGGGACTCTCTACTCTCTGATTATGGCTCACATAAAGGATTAAAAGATTTTTTCAGTAGTGAAAAACTAAAGGAAAATGATTCTCAGGAATTATATTTCGTAGAGATATCTGTTTTCGATGGTGGGGTTGGATTTGCAAGGAAATACAAGTCTGTAAATCAAGTAACGGAAACATTAACTGAAATCGATATAATTAAAATGTGTTTAATTAAACACATAACCTCTGCTCAGGGCATGGATAAAGGAGACAAGGGAATAGGGTTAGATGAGATACTATATTTATTAGATGGTCGTGGGTTTTTAAGAATAAAATCGGGGGAGTCGTGTGTTTATAGAAATTTAATTACACACCCTTATTCAACTGTAAATACTATCGATCAAGTAACATTGTATGATTGGAAATATAATAATGATTCAAAGTTCACAAAGTTTAGAAAAAGTGAAGGAACTGTAATTACTATAATTTATCCATTAGCTATTGACGGCTCGAAATGAACAATTTTTACATTTACAAATTCGAGTACAAGGAAAAGTCAAAAATAACTTCAGCCACGGTTATATTTTGTGACCGTGATGAAATAAATGAAGATATTCTCCGTACTGAAATCCGCCGATTTTACGAAAGCAATTACCAAACTGACAAAATATTTGTGCTTGGTCCAAACTATTTAGAGCAAACCTTACAAGAGGTTTTTGTAAATAAATTTGACCTTACATTTAAAGGTATCCCTAAAAGGCAAGAGATAGCGCTCATGGAAGGGTTGCATTTGGTAAAATATGACAAACTAGGAAATATTGTAAATGCGCGTGATCTCCCAAAAGGATTTTTAGAAAATTTTTTAAATGAAGGATTACAGCAAATTTTTATTGACCGAGGGGGATTAGTAACTGCTGAAGGTAGTCATCATTTTGTTTTCCCATCACGAAAGCATTGTGACAAATTTTTGCGAACAGGAAATATTTTACTTTACAGCTCCGAAATTTACTTTATAGCTTATGCGCTATTAAAGCATTTTGATGAACTACGTCACTCTCAGATTTATTGTGACACGTCGTCGATAAATAGTCTAGCTTTCGCGCTTGTTGAACTTAAAAATAGATTTTTAACTGAAGCCGAAAAAAAACAGGTACCAATCGAAAGCTTTAGTTCCTATGACGGATTATATAAAAATCCGGTTCCTTATACCAGTCACGCTTTATTATTAATATCTGCGTCCACATCAGCTAATATAATTAGCTATATTTTAGACCGGCATGGCATGATTGATCGGGATAACATTTTAATTCTATATTTTTTAGGTGCTGCAGGTAAGTTCGCCAACATTAAAGATCAGGTAATTTGTAATCTTACACAATCGGATTATAATTTAAATGGCGTACCACTTTATGATACTTATAAAGAAGGCGAATGCGAGCTTTGCAATAGCGGTTCCTATCCAGTTGAGGTTTCGGGGGATGTATTTTTGCTTGAAAAACCGCATATTAATAAGATTCTGATAGGGATAAAAGATCCGGAAAACTATCTTTCCGATTTTGTTTATCAATTTAAGTCCCTGAAAAAGGCGGGCAATGTGTTTAAAGTTAATTTCAAAGAAAGTCCAAATTTCAAGTATGAAATATACATTGATTTCTACGAAATTTTGGCTGGACTGAGCGAACACAACCGATATGATGATTTTAAAAACAAATTACATGATTATATAAATCAATATATTCCAAGTAACACACGTTATATCGTAGTTCTAAATGATAAACCTTCCGAACATCTTGGGTTTTATATTCTAAACTACATTAAAGATAATTATGCGGAGGGTAAAGCTCCAATAATTGTAACACAAGATAATCTAATCACTACGCTAAAGGAGGAAGTTGAGGGGAGCGTTGTTGTTATTGGGTCATGTATATCTAATGGCAAAAACCTTCTTTACATTAGCCGAGCGCTACGAAAGTTTGATAAACTAAAGATTGTCTATTTTATCGGTATTTCAAGAACAAAGAATACTAAACATCATACGCAGTTAAAAAGTAATTTGAAGCAAGGGTCATATGGTCTTGAAACGAATAGCTTCATCGAAGTTGAAACGATTTATTGCAACAATGACTCTAAAGACACATCTTGGCAAAACGAGCTAAGTTTTTTGTCTAAATTTATCGATCATCTTAGAGACAAAGATGCACCGCCAGCTTCCACATTGGCTTATCTTGAAAAGCGCAAGTTAACCATTCAACAAAGTATGGGTTTAGATAAGCGCGGATTAGCTAATCAACTTTTTTTTCCTCGTGCCACAACTGGAACATTTGAAGAACTCATATTAAGGAAAAACTTTGCGTTTTTTAATTTCACTGACTATGTCGATGACGTTACTCAGGCTGATGTTTACTTTACAATTTCAAACATAATTAACACCCTTAGGAGCAATGAAATAAAATTAGGTAAAGATAAAAAACCAGTAAAATCTCTTCAGCAATCGACCTATGTAAGAAATCTTTTAGATCCAGCAAATTTCGACCGGTTTAACGATGGTATAATACAAGCAAGCATATTAAGAGGCGCATGTGCAGAAGAACTTTCTTATCACATTGATACCGACCTTTCACAAATAATGTTTGGAACATTCGAGACTTTGATTAAATACCATGAGCAAGAACAGGGTGAAGCGTTACTTGAATTTTTATATGCTCTTGCTACAAGTAAATTATCTTTGAAAATTTTGCACCTAAGAGAGGTTATTAAATTACTGAGAGCGCAGTGCAAAGAGGAAATTATTTTAACCTTCGCCGACTATACAGAGTATTTATTAATCATTGAACCTGAAAATAAAAGATTGGAATGGGAGGCAAAATTAGCGATCAAACCCGAGTTACCTCGCGAGGATGTATCATGATGAGAATACTTAAACGCCATATCAACAAGCAGCCGAACGCCGTTAATAAAGGCGATTGTTCATGGTGTGCAAACCTCCGCTGGTGCACGCGTGTCGCGTGTACCCCGCTGATAAGTATACACTATAATAAGTAGCTTACTAATCCTCGATGTATAGGTTCACTGGAGCTTTTGCGCGTAATTGGCTAATTTTGAGGGAATGATTCTTCAGGCCGCCCTCCCTACCAAATCTTAACCCTCTGATCTTCCGCCTTGTAATTTTTATCACCAGGCTGCACGTTAAATGCTTTATAAAACGGCGCGAAATTCATTAAAGGGCCATTTACACGCCACATGGCCGGCGAATGCGGATTAGTATTCACGTAGGTACGCAGAAACTCATCTCTTGTTTTTACCCTCCAGATGCGTGCAACAGATAAAAAGAAACGCTGATCTGGCGTAAACCCATCAATTTTTTCAGCACCTTTTCCCTGTTCCGTCATTTTAAATGCGTCGTAGGCAATAGCAATCCCGCCATTATCCGCGGTGTTTTCGCCCAGGGTAAGCGCCCCCTTTATATGAACAGTATCTAAAACTGTAAACGAACCATATAAATTGGCTACCTGTTTTGTTTTCTCCCTAAACTTTTGATAATCTTCCTTTGTCCACCAGTTTTTCACGTTACCGTTCTTATCAAACTGCGCGCCCTGGTCGTCAAAGGCGTGCGTCATTTCGTGGCCAATTACCATCCCGATACCCCCGTAATTGATAGCATCATCTGCCGAAAAGTCGAAATAAGGAAATTGCAGGATACCCGCCGGGAAAACAACCTCATTAAACGACGGGTTGTAATAAGCGGTAACCGTAGATGGCGTTGTGCCCCATTCTGTTTTATCAACCGGCTTGTTCAGCTTAGCCAATTGAAACTGGTAGTCGTTTTGTTTCAACCAAAGGATATTTTCAAAGTATTTGGTCCGGTTGATCTGCACCTTATCGTAATTGCGCCATTTATCCGGGTAGCCTAATTTTTTGGTGATGGCGTATAATTTTTCTTTCGCTTTTTGTTTGGTGCTGTCGCTCATCCAGTCCAGGTGATTGATCCTGTTTTCGAAAGATTTTTGCAGATTGTTTACCAATACCAGCACCCGTTTTTTGGCATCCTCGTTAAAATATCGTTTTACATACAATTGCCCCAAAGCCTGCCCCAAATAACTGTCGACGTTTTGCGTCATGATTTGCCTGCGGGTTTTTTGTACGGCCTGCCCGTTTAACACTTTATTAAATTCAAATGAGGCATCTACAAATGGCTTGCTCAATATTTCGGCGTAGTTTTGGAGGGTGGCGGCTTTTAAATAAATTTTCCAGTCGGTTATGGATACTGATTTCAACAGTCCATTTAACTTATCGTAATAAGCGGGCTGGCCCATATCAACAGAGTCGGTTGTTGCACCCAGTTCGGCAAGCAATGTCGGCCAGCCGATATTAGCTTGTGTTTTGCTGATGGATGCAATGGCTACCTTATGGTAATTTGCATTAACATCCCTTAATTCGATATTTGTTTTATGCGACGCTGCGTTTTGTTGCTCGATGCTGTAAGCAATAGCTGCATTTTTTGTGGCGGCAGCAGGACTGCTCCCGGTTAATTGAAACAGGGTGCCTAAGTATTTTTTGTAGGCCTGCTGGATGCCGAGCGTAGATGAATCTGTTTTAAAATAATAATCCCTTTCAGGTAAACCAATGCCGGTTTGTGAAACATGGGCAATATTGATGCTGCTGTTTTTGTTATCCGGATATATATCAAAGCCAATAACCAGGCTGTTTCCTGTTTTTAGCTGCGCCGCTACAAATTTGATTAATGATGGTACGTTGGCGATAGCATCAATATCCGCCAATATTGGTTTAATGGGCTGATATCCGCGTTGGTTAATAGTTACGGTATCCATGCCCGAAGCGTAAAAATCGCCTACCTTCTGGTCAATGCTTCCCATAAGGTTCTTAGTTTTGGAAACACTATCCAGGATGTTTTGCAGCAGTTGCTTTTGCGGAATGTTCATGAAACTATATGAACCCACGCCCGATTGATCGGCGGCAATTTTCGCGGTATCGTACCAGCGTCCGTTAACAAAGCGAAAAAAATTATCGCCGGGTTTTGTCAGAGAGTCGATTCCGGCAACATCAACAAAACCTTTTTTGTGATCATCCTGGTATTTCCAGGCACCCAAAACAACTAACGCTACACACAGATAAAATACTTTATTCATAAACAGTCAATTTGCTTAAAGGTAATAATTTAGGAATATGTAGCAGATGAAAAAGAAGGAAATTTAAAATGGGATGTGTATTACCTATAAAAACAAACACAACATCAATAACCTCCGGACTATGCTTTACGGTTATTTGGGGAACGAAATTACCTGGTTTAAGGTACAACACCGGCCCGCTCAATTGCCGCGGGAGGGCTGTTACTTTGTCCCAAGCTACCGCAAGGCTCTGCCTTGTGGTCCGCATGCTAAGTAATGAATTTGCAAATCCCGGAGACTTTATAAAATCTGATTTTTTTTATTTAGCGGTTTTCGCGTAAGTGATTGTACCGGATACCGGCCAATGAGCGTAATGCCTGCAGGCGTATGAGGGGAAAGCACGACCCCGCTTCTACCGGCGGGGGTACGCCCTGTTTAGATATGAGATTTGAGATATGAGACAAAAATGGTGGGGTACCATACGGCAGATTGCTATATATTTGCCTGCTACCTGTTAAAATAGACTACAATGGAATACTCAAAAACTTACGTTGCAAAGGAAGAGCACATAGATGTGCAGGAAATTATGGATGGCTTATACTATCCGTTTTATATGGAATACTGCCGGCATGATTATATCAGGGAAGTGCTGGGCTTTGATTTTGAAACCGAGGCTAAAAACGGTGTTCATATGGTGCTATCAAACTACAGCATCAGTTTTTTACGGTCGTTAAAAAAAGGGGATGAGTTTTCGGTTACCTGTACTTTGTATACCGACAAGGCAGGCCTGCCCAAACTGCACTTTAAACAATCCATCATTTTTAATAATAAGGTAATGACCAAAGCCGTATTCACCGGCACCTGCGTACCCGCAACCGGCGGACGGCCTTACCTGCCCGCATCAATACTCGAGAAAATTAAAGACGCTCCTGTACTGGAAGGGTAGATTTGAGATGTGAGATATGTCATTGCGAGCGCAGCGCGGCAATCGCGAACTGTGCAGGTCCGCTCTGTATAGCATGCGATTGCTTCGTGCCTCGCAATGACATAGATTATATTAAAAAATAGCACTGATAATCAGTCGATTACAAAAACATCATTGGAAGTACCCACCAGCCGAGCTGGAAAAAACAGTAATGACATGTATGGRTACCACAATCCCCTGGTGATCGTCATTGCGAGGAGGTACGACGAAGCAATCCCCAAAATACAGAGCGGATTTGCACAGCTACTCTGTAAATCGGGGATTGCTTCGTTCCTCGCAATGACGGTTGTTGTTGTTGGGTTCTAAAACCAACGCGTCATCTCCGTTTCTTCCAGTATAGTTCGCGGGTGCTTCGTTCCTTATAAGCGCTCGTTTTCCCCTAAACCGTCAGCAGACAAGCTTCGGGCGAAAACGGGCAAAACGATGTGGGGCTGTGCGGCTGCAGGGCATAGGAAGTTTTTGCATGTGCGTGGACTAGCGCACCGGGGCAAAATAATTCCAGCCCAGGTTTTGCCCGTTTTGCAGGGCAGAGGCCCCGAGCGCAAAGAAGCATTTCTGCTGACAGCCGTTTGGTTACTTTTGTGGCGACAAAAGTAACAGCCCYCCCGCGGCAACTGAGCGGGCCGATGTTGTCGATTATCACAAAGTAATTTAGCACCCGAATAGCCGCTCTGTACAGTTCGCGATTGCCGCGCTGCGCTCGCAATGACATGGCTTTCGGGTTCTAAAATCAAAGTATCATCTGCACATCTGAAATCTGAAATCTGAAATCTGCACATCTACTTCAACCCCTCTATTTCCTTCAAACTCTTTGGCAAATACTTACCCAACAGGTGACTGCCGGTATCGGTGATCAAAAAGTTATCCTCGATCCTTATCCCCCCAAAATCGCGGTACGTGTTCAGTACATCGTAGTTGATAAAATCGGCGTATTTCTTTTCGGCCTGCCAGCGGTCTATCAGCTCGGGGATAATGTAGATGCCCGGTTCGATGGTAAGCACGTAGCCGGCTTCCAGTTCGCGACCGAGGCGCAGGGATTTAAGGCCGAAAACGGTGGTTTCTTTTTTAAGGGTATCGGTGTAGCCAACGTAGGGTTCGCCAAGGTCTTCCATATCGTGGGTATCCATGCCCAGCATGTGGCCCAGTCCGCACTGAAAAAACATGGTATGTGCGCCTGCAGCAACTGCCTCTGCCGCATCGCCCTTCATGATGCCGGCCTGACTTAGGCCTTCAACCAGTTTCTGGCAGGCTGTAAGGTGAATGTCCTTGTACCGCACACCCGGTTTCAGCATGCTGATGGCGTGGTCCATGGAGTTTAATACCACTTCGTACAATTCGCTTTGACGGGCGGTAAACCTGCTGCCAACCGGAACGGTACGGGTAAGGTCGCCGCCGTAATGCATAGCGTTTTCGGCGCCTATATCGCAAAGCAGCATCTGGCCGTCCTGCAGGGTGTGCCCGTAATAATGGGTATGCAGGGTTTCGCCACGGGGCGTTATAATGGCCGGGTAACCCAGGCGCGAATCGGCCGCTATGGCTACTTCATTTGCCTTAGCCACCAGCTCGTATCCTTTAATGCCGGGACGGGTGTTTTTAATAACGGCCAGCTGCATATCCACGCTTGTGGATACCGCTTTTTCCATTTCGGCAATTTCCAGGGGAGTTTTAATCACCCGCTGGGCAATTACCGCTTTTATAAGTTTAACAGAAACATGGTCGGCCACGTCCTGCAGACTAACATTGAGCCAGGCGGCCAGTTTAATTTTATTTTCGGGACGGTAAGGCGGCAGTATATGCACCTTGCGGCCGGTGGTTTGCGCTTTGTGGATATAGTGGGTTACTTCCTCATACGGGCGGGTTTGGCTAACGCCGACCATAGCGGCCATTTGGCTCACGGTAGGCAGTACGCCGGTCCAGATGATGTCATCGATACTGAGCTCGTTACCGAAGATAACCTCTTCGCCGGTATCGGTATCAATGATGGCTGCCAGCCCGGCAACATCCAGCCCGAAGTAGTACAGGAAGCTGCTATCCTGGCGGTAGCTGAAATGATTATCCTTATAGTTCATGCTGCTTTCCTCGTTGCCCAGGAGCAGGATAAGACCATCATTGGCCATGCTGTGTTTTAGTACCTGCCGCCTATCGGCATAAACCTGCTTATCGAATAGTTGAAGATTCATGCCGCAAATATAAGCCCCCCGGCCCCTGAAGGTGGAGTTTTGGTTGGATATTTTTTAACAAAAGCAGGGCAACTTCTTAAAGTGTAAAAAAACTTGATTTTTCTCGATTTTTTCTGGATAAATCCCCTATTTTTCCCGTCTTTTTTGTACTTTTTCCCCTATAAATCTGCATTTTTTTGCTCAAAAAAGGCCTTTAAGAAGTTTTAGGGGCGTTTTCGCTAATCCAGCCGCTCACAATTTTTGCCGAGAGCAAACAAAGCGGAATCCCGCCGCCCGGATGAACACTCCCCCCGCAGAAATACAAATTTTTAATTTTGGACGACCGGTTGGCATGCCTCAAAAATGCCGCGAACCGACTGTTGCTGCTGTTGCCATAAAGCGCCCCCCGGTATGATGATGTTTTACTTTCGATGCCCCGCGGATCGAGGATACTTTCGGATACGATGAGCCGGCCGATATCGTCGCCCAAAATGCGGGTAAGCTTTTTGAGGATGTTTTCGCGGGCTGCGGCTATTAGGCTATCCCAATCCTGCCCGGTGTTGGCAGGCACATTAATCATGGTGAACCAGTTTTCGCAGTCTTTGGGCGCGTCATCTGTTTTATATTTCGAGCTGATATTGAGATAGATAGTGGGATCATCAAAGAGATTTCTGTCTTTCCAGATGTGGTCAAACTCGGCCTTATAATCAATACTGAAAAATATGTTGTGCAGGTCGAGCTCCGGAAACTGTTTGTTGATACCCCAGTAAAATATCAATGCCGAGCTACTGCGTTCCTGCCCCAGGATTTTTTTAGGGAACAGATGCTCCTGCCCCTTTAACAGTTTATGATAAGTAAACCAAACATCCATGTTGGAAACAACCAGGTCGCCGGTTACTATACCGCCGTCAACGTTTAAGCCAACCAGCTGCCGGTTGTTTACCAATATCTGCAAAACAGGCGTGTTGAAATGGAATTTTACATCCAACGATCTTGCCAGCGTTACCAAACTGGTAATAATGCTGTACATGCCGCCCTCTGGAAAGTATGCGCCAAAGTGCTGCTCCAAATGCGGGATCACGTTAAGCGTTGCCGGCGCCGCGTAAGGGTTTGAGCCATTGTAAGTTGCATAGCGATCATAAAACTGCACCAGCCGGTCGTCCTTAAAAAACCCTTCATTAGCCTTATGCATGGTCTTGAATGCATCTATCTTTGAAAAGTTGAAAACAGACTTTATAGTATCCAGGTCCAAATAAGTTTTAAGCCTATGTAACGACTTCTCCAGGAAAACATGGTTGGTAACCCCGTAAATATCAGCGCTTTTGGCCAGGTACTCTTTTATGGACCCGGCAGGTTCGCCCGTGTTTTTATTTACCTCTTGGGCAAACAGATCGGCATCTGCAAAGGCGTTTAGCTTTGTGCCGTCTTCGTAAAAGTATTGGCATATTTTATCAAGTTTACGGTACTTAAAAAAATCGGAAGGGGTTTTTCCGGCAAGCGTAAACAGTTCATCAACATAAGCCGGCATGGTGAACAAGCTTGGCCCGGCATCAAACCTAAAGCCATCCTGCTCAAATTCAGATAGTTTACCGCCGGGATAAGTGTTCGCCTCAAAAACTTCAACCTGGTGTCCCTGTACCGCAAGCCTTATCGCCGTCGCGATTCCTGCAATACCAGAGCCGATGATTAAAGCTTTCATAGGCACGAATTTCACCAATTGAATCGACTTTCACGAATCTCAAATAGACACTAATTTCACACATGGAACGAATAACCACGAACCCTTTAAGCCGGGCAAATAATTTGAATTTATAAAGCAGATTTTGAGAAAATTCGCCTTTATTCGTGGAATTCGTGTTTATAATCGAATTCCCAATCCCGGGTCGTTATTTAATATATACTTACCATCGACAAAACCGGGCATCTGGTACGGGTTATTACTTACCAAAAATGGCCCGTCAAGATCAACCCAATCGCATTGTGGGGCTAAAGCCAAACCAGCTAAAGCGGCGCAGCTGGTTTCTGTCATACAGCCTATCATAATCTGTAATCCAAGTTCACGCGCTTTGGTTATCATCCGCTTTGCCTCGTACATCCCTGCCGATTTCATGAGCTTGATGTTTATGCCGGTATACACGCCATTGGCTTTCCCCACGTCCTCAAAACGCTGTACAGCCTCATCGCCGATGATGGGAATAGGGCTACGCTCCGTGAGCCAAGCATTGCTGTCGGGGTCGGTTTTAAGCATGGGCTGCTCTATAAGCTGCACGCCTTGCTCCTGCAGCCAGTAGGTCATATCCAGACTTTGCTGTAGGTCCGTCCATCCCTGGTTGGCATCTACATATAAAGGCACCTCGGTAACCGAGCGTATGGTATTAATAAGCTCTTTATCCGTATCCCTGCCAAGCTTTACCTTTATCACTTTAAAACCTTCGGCCTCCTTTACTTTTTTGATGATCATTTCGGGCGTATCAATGCCGATGGTGAAACTGGTTACCGGCATCAGGGAGGGGTTGCTACCTAATAATTGCCAACAGGGTTGCTGCTTTATTTTACCATCCAGGTCGTGCAGGGCAATATCTATGGCGGCCTTTATGGCTGGGTTGCCGGGGACAATGCTATCCAAATAGCTGATTATCGACCCAAAATCAAATGGATAGCCGAACTGATTGATATCAACCTTACTCAAAAACTCGGTTGCGCTTTGGTGACTTTCGCCCATATAGGGCACCATAGATGCTTCGCCGTAACCGGTATAGCCTTCGTGTTTTAGCTGCACCAGCATAACCGGGGTTGTGGTGCGCGAAAACTTAGCTATGGTAAAGGCGTGCTTTAATTGCAGTTCGAAGGGTTGATATGTCAGTTCCATGTTAAAAACCAAAGCTAAAAGTTTAGAATGAAATTCGTGCTTATCTTTGCGGCCATGCCGGCACAAATTTATTCACCGTTCGAGAGTTTTAATTTCAGTAACAGCAAATGCTTCCTTACGGGAGAGGTTTTAAATTCTGAAGAAGAAAAGATCCAGGTTTTTCCGCGATGGCTCATGAGCCGTTACAAGCTGGAAGATCAGCCCTTTAAACTGCTTGATGAAAGCATGGCCACCTACAAGGACCTAAAACTACCTTGCAGCGCCATTGTGAACGAGCAATATCTTGAACCGCTTGAAGCAGAAATAGCCGCGGCCTTTGAAACGGGCTACGATGCAGTAAAAGAACTTGATGAGTTGAAATTGTTTCAGTGGGCAGGCAAACTGCTTTATGGGATCATTTTTAACGAGATCCAGGCCGGCATACGGCAGCAGCACGCGCAAGGTGAAGAGTTTAATATTTCGCAATCCATCATCCATAAGTTTAGCAACCTGCATTTGATGCTGCAAACCCTCAACCTGCCTATCGAACTGGATGGCTTCAAGCCTTTTAGCCTGAATTTATTTAAGGTGGATAATGCTGATGATGTGTTCGGCTATCGCGATGAAATCAATACCCTTACATTTTCTTTAAGAATAAAAGATTTTGGATTGATTATTTGCCTGCAGGATAATGGCGCTAATGGCAGCTATCATAAAGAAATGCTGGAAAAAATAAAAGGCCATACCCTGCACCCCATCCAGTTTGAAGAAGTGAACGGCCGTTTTTTCTACTCGGCCTACCTGTTTAACCGCCTGCCCGAGTACAATATTATGCCAGTTGGCGATACTATTTATATAGAGGCTATGCCCCTACGTGGCACCAGCAGCAAGCCATTGTTTGACGACTGGGTAAATAAAATTTACGGCCAGGTATTGGAAAACTTCTGGAAAAACTGGGGCTTCCTGCTGTTAGAGATCATCAAGAACCCCGAAAAACCCATGAGTTTCTTATTTAACACCGAGGGTAATTTTATTACTGCAGCAACGATTGAACTTTCCCTGTAATTTGCTGAAAAAAGAAAGGCACGATACCTGGATGAAACAGAATGGTGATCATTAGCCCGCTAAGCGCGCCGTAAAAATGCGCATCATGGTTAATGTTATCGCGTGAATATTTAGTTGCATAGCTGCAATAAACCAGGTACAGTACGCCAAAGATTACAGCGGGTATTGCTACAGGTATAGGTAAAATCATCATTTTGCCAAGTGGGTTATACAATATCGCGCTAAAAACTATGGCGCTTACCGCACCCGATGCACCAAGGCTGTAGTAGCTGTAATTTTCCCTGTGTTTTATTACCGATGGCATATCGCTTAATATCAGGCTTAAAACGTACAATACCCCAAACTGCCAATGCCCTAAAACAGGCTCCAGCTGAAAGGCGAAAAAGTAGTACGACATCATGTTAAAAAACAGGTGCATCCAGTCTTTATGAATTAACCCGCTGGTAATGATAGTATAAATATAACGCCCGCGCGAAACGTTGTAAGGATGCAGCATCAGCCTGCCATACAGGTTTTGATTACCAAAAGCGATTAACGAGGTAATAATAGTTATTACAAATATTATTGAAGCCACGGGGGCCAGTGTAAGATATTCCATATTATTTAAGATCGAGTTTGAGTTTGGTTAAAAGGCGGCCTACCGGATAGCGCATATATGTTTTTTCGAAGTATGGCGAATTACGGTACACAAAGAAAAGCTGGGCCTGGGCACTATTGGCTAGCTGCGGGTCTTTAGCTTTGGCATCGTCCAGTTTTTGCTTCAAGGCCGGATCTTTTTTTAACAGATCGGCGGCTTTATCTTCAAAAACATAATCAGAAAAGTATTCCTTTTCGCCCAGCACCGAATCAAAAAAGTTCCAGGCAAAAAATGAATCTATACCCTGCGGCTCCAGTGTTTCCACAATATAGCGGTTTATAGGTTGATTGGTAGATACAACGAAATCACCCGCATAAAATTTTACAGCCATATCAACCGGGTTTAACTGTACGCTGCTATGCAGGTAATGACCCTCAAACGGGCGGGTTGGCGTTTTAATATCGCCAAAGTAATACATTTGCAGGGTAAGCGTAGTATCATGCGCCAATTGCTTCATTTTTACACCGTTTAGTTTAAACAGGTCTATTACCTTACCCCATGCCTGCGGAATCACGTAGGCTACTGGTTTATCGGCCGTCATTGCAACTTTATAAGTATTATAAAACTTAATCACCCGGGTATAGGGCTTATTCCTGTCATAATATAAACGCTTAAGCCCGCTCACCTCGCTGGTTTTGTAGCCTGCTTCATAACCTTTAAAGGTAATGGTATCTACCTTTTGCGTATCCACCTCCCATTTAAGGGCAAATGTTTTTTGCTGTGCAACTGCCGCATCTGCTTTTTGCTTTAGCTCACCAATTAGTTTAGCATCGCGCTGATTAATATCAATAAGGTGCTGCATAAAATCATAAGTGGCATATACCCTTTTATCAAATGCTTTCAACATATGCGTTTCGGTAATATAACTGATGATGTTGTGCTGAGCGGTAAAGCCGGTTGCAAACCGCGGCGTTTCCAAAAAGCTAACGATACCAGAATCCGGCAAACCTTCTTCCCCTGCGCCATAAGGTATCATCTCGTAGCCGCTTTTTTTCATATGACTGTACAGGTAGGGCGTAAGTGTTTTGGTGGTATAATCTGCCAGGATCGGATTTTGTTTGTCCTTTTGGGTTTCTATCAGCGTCATAACATACTGGTAATCGGCGCCGTCGCTGGTATGGTTATCCAGGAAGATCTCGGGTTTCCAGGTGGTTAATATTTGCGTAAAAGCAAGTGCGTTGCGGCTATCGGCCTTTATAAAATCGCGGTTCAGGTCGAGGTTGCGGTAATTACCCCTGAAACCATAGGCAACAGGTCCGTTTTGACTAACCCGGCTTTGGCCGCGGTTAAGGTTGCCGTCGATATTGTAAAGTGCTACAAAGCAAAGCACAACATCTTTAGGTACCTCGTTCTTTTTTAGCAGATCGCGTACCAGCATCATACTGGCATCAATGCCTTCCGGCTCGCCGGGGTGGATGCCGTTATTGATAAGCAGCACCCGCTTGTCCTGTTTCTTTATCAATGCCGGGTCAAAAACGCGGTCTTTTGAAAGCACAATCAACGTCAAAGGTTTGCCGGCATCGGTAGTACCGTAATTGATCATTTTCATTTGCTGCGGGTACAGCTTGTTGAGCTTTTGATAGTAGCTAATTACCTCAGCATAAGTAGCAGTATAGTTTTTATCCTTGCTTAACTCAAATGGTGTAAGCTGGGCTTTTGCAGTTATATAGATGAAACAGAAAACTATAGCTGATAAAAATGCTCTCATGAAATTGCTTTGGCTCAAAGATAGAGCCAAGAGATTAGAATGAAGAGATAAGATTTAGAAAAATTCTGTTACAAACCCGCAATATCGATCATTATAGTAGAAAAATCCTGATTTATCGATTTTGCTTCTTATTCTAATCCGGCAATCTCAGCCTGCACTTTTTTGGGCAGGCTTTTTACCACCTGCTCATATGAGTGGTCTATCATTTCGCAAAGGTGTTTGCGGGTTAATGAGCCATCCATATAAACGGTATTCCAAAGTTTTTTATTCATGTGGTAGCCGGGTATTACTTCGGTATAGCGTTCGCGCAGGTCAACGGCCAATTCAGGGTCGCATTTTACGTTAAAGCGATTACCCGCTGTAAGGCCTATCAACAGGAATATTTTATCGCCTACTTTAAAAACCAAAGTATCTTCTCCAAAGGGGAAACCCTCTGTTGCACCTGGTTTTTGCAGGCAATAATCACGTAATTCTTCTATGTTCAATATTGAAATTTCCTGATGAGTTTATTGTATGATGTTAGATGAGTATAGAAGTTATACTTTATGCCGACTGATACAAATACATACTGGTCGAGTGCATTATTTTTGTATTTCGCGGGTGAGTCGTTATAACCGTCAAGCCCTTCTCCAATATCATAGTAATGTTGTATGCCAATGTCAATTCCATAACGGGGCATATTATAGTCATCATAAATTTTAAATTCATAGCCAAACCGGATAGGGATAATGAGGTTAAAACCTTTATCCTTCCCCTGAAACCCTTCAACAGACCCGGGATCTGGAAAAACATGTACATCATTTTCCGGAAATCTATTATAGCGCTCAATCCTGTTCATTTTATTATATATGAACCCAATACCTGTACCCAGGTAAAAATTTTTAATCCTATCTAAAAACCAACTATCCGAGTAATCAATTATTTCGCCGGCCTGCAGGTCGGCGTGTAAGTTCAACGAAATGTAGGAATTGGTAAAATACCTGCCGGACGCGTCTTCCGCACGAGTTGGACCACCACCCGAAAAGGTTCCTTTTTGCAGTTCGAGAACTATGGGCAGGAATGGGCTATAATTATAAACAAGATTAAAATTAAACGCCGGGTGATAATCCTGCTTTTTAAGATCGGCTTCGGCTTTGCCATAGCTTGCACCCGCAGCTATGCCAAATTCGTAATAGTTATATCCGCTTTGTGCTTTAACCGTAGCAGCACCAGAGTAAGCCAAAACAAAAAACAGAATATATTTTTTCAATGTTAAATTTTAATCAATATTTACAAATAGCAACCAGCCGGATTTAATGTCGGTTATAAAAATTTTACTAATATAGCTTATGAGTTTTAATTCACCGCTAAATTTTACAGTAACAGAACGCTTTTTGCGCTATGTTACCATTGATACGCAATCTGACCCTGCTTCGGTTACATTTCCCTCAACAGAAAAACAAAAAAACCTAAGCAGGCTGTTAGTTGATGAGTTGTTGTCTATAGGCGTTACAGATGCGCATTTAGATGAATTTGGATATGTATATGCTACCATTCCTTCAAATACCGATAAGCCTGTGCCCGTAATTTGTTTTTGCTCGCATGTGGATACGGCACCCGATTGCAGTGGGGCTAATGTAAAGCCTATTGTTCATCAAAATTACCAGGGTCAGGATATTATTTTGCCGGATGATACCGCACAGGTTATTAAACTCGCAGATCACCCCGACCTCAAAAATCAGATAGGCCATGATGTGATCACCGCCAGCGGCCTTACTTTATTGGGAGCCGACAACAAAGCCGGAGTGGCCGAAATTATGGATGCCTGCTACCAGCTGATAAAACATCCGGAAATAAAACATGGCGACATCCGCATATTATTTACCCCCGATGAAGAGGTTGGTCATGGGGTTGATCATGTGGATATTGCCAAATTGGGGGCCTATGCAGGCTATACCATTGATGGCGAAAGCGCCGGGAACATGGAAAATGAAACATTCTCTGCCGATGGTGCAAGATTGACCATACAGGGTGTAAGCGCTCATCCCGGCTTTGCTAAAGGCAAAATGGAAAGCGCCATAAAAATTGCAGGAGAGATCATTGCAGCTTTGCCCGACAGCCTGTCGCCCGAGCATACCGAAGAAATGGAGGGTTTTGTACACCCGGTAAGTATAGAAGGACATGTTGAAACCGCCGGTATCGATTTTATTATCCGCGATTTTGACGAGGATAATTTAAAAGTCCATGCAGATGTGATCCGTAAAACGGCAGATGAAGTATTAAAACGCTATCCAAATTCTGCTTATACTTTAGTCACCAGCCAGCAATACCGTAATATGAAAAATGTGCTGCAACAGCATCCGGAGATAGTTGAAAATGCCATGGAAGCTATTAACAGAACCGGCCTTACTGCCAAATTATGCAGTATCCGCGGTGGTACAGATGGTTCAAGACTATCGTTCATGGGTTTACCCTGCCCTAATATATTTGCAGGCGAGCATGCCTTTCATAGTAAGCAGGAATGGGTATCGGTACAGGATATGCAAAAGGCGGTAGAAACCATCCTGCACCTTTGCATGATCTGGGAAGAAAAAGCATAATAAGCTTAAAGCAGAATGCACAAAGCTTAAAGCCGATCAACTTATTTGAGATTAACAGACAAAAAAATGTATACTATAAGGAAGGCCACAGTTAACGATGTTGATACCATATTGCAAATAGCCGATACAACCTGGTGGGCAGCATATTCGCCTATATTGGAGAAAGAGCAGATAGAATTTATGCTGAATGAAATTTATTCGGCAGATAAGATCAGCAAACAGGTGGCTGAAGACCTGCAGACTTACCTGCTATTAGAAGAGAAGGGTATCCCTGTTGCTTTTGCCGCCTATTCGCCACGCGAAGAAAATGCGGATATTTTTAAGCTTCACAAGCTGTACTGCCTGCCGCAAACCCAGGGCAAAGGCTACGGTAAAATACTAATTAACGTCGTAGCGCAAAAAACCAAAGATGCAGGAAAGCACATTTTGGAACTTAATGTGAACAGAAGCAATAAGGCCCTGAGTTTTTACGGGAAGATGGGCTTTGCAATTGCGTATGAAGAGGATATCCCTATAGGGCCATATTGGATGAATGATTACGTGATGCGGAAGGAGCTGTAAGACTATAATTAATTTGTCGCAAATCGCCCTCGAAAAAGTCTTTATTGCCACCCAACCAGGTATTTAGTTCTGCCGATATTTGAGTCAATAAAAACCAACGAGATGAAAGATCAATCACAAACAAGCGCTTTACCGCAACCCTTAGCTGTTCAGTTTGAGTCTACCGCTAATGAATTTATGCAGGTAATAACATCGATTAAACAGGATGAGATTAACCGCATCCCATTTGAGGGAAGCTGGACGGCCGGGCAATTGATCGAACATATCAGGCTGTCGGTTTTGGGTACAACATCAATAATAAATGCCGCGGTTAAAACAACAGAAAGAAGTCCGGATAAATTTGCCAAAGCCATAAAAGACCTGTTTTTAGATTTTGATGCCAAATACCCAACTGCGCCGATGCTGGTCCCTGCGGATAAACAATATGACAAGAATGCTTTAATGACAGAACTGGCATCAGTTTTTAAAGAACTGCAAGAAAATATACAAACCAAAGATCTGACAGATACCTGTGCAGCTTCCGAATTTACCGGTATAGGTTACCTTACCCGGCTGGAATGGATTACTGTAGCCATTTATCATACTCAAAGGCATGTGCATCAATTGAAGGAGATTATTGGGAAGCTTTAAGCTGTTAAGGCAATCACAATACACAATTCCTTTTGTCGCCGTTAAGCATAACAATGGATTTTTAGTGTAAATAAAAAAGAGCGATGAGTATAACCCATCGCTCTTTGTCTTTTGTCCTTTGTCTATTAGTCCTTAATCCAAAAGACTTATATTAACAACCTTACCGGTTCTTCCAGTAATGATTTTAGCGTTTGCAGGAAGGCTGCGGCTGTTGCGCCATCAACCACACGGTGATCTGCGCTTAGCGTAACCTTCATAATGTTGCCTGGTACCACTGCGCCATTTTTAACAACCGGAACCGCTTGTATTCCGCTTACAGCAAGGATACAGGCATTTGGCGTATTAATAATTGCAGTAAACTCATCAACACCAAACATACCTAAGTTTGATATGGTGAAGGTTGAACCTTCCATTTCGGCAGGCTGTAATTTTTTAGCTTTCGCTTTACCGGCAAATTCTTTCACTTCAACCGAGATGTGGCTTAATGATTTACCATCAGCAAATTTAATAACCGGTACCAGCAAACCTTCATCAACTGCAACTGCCACACCTATGTGGATATGTTCGTTGGTGCGGATCTTATCGCCCATAAATGCCGAATTAATAGCAGGGTGTTGTTTTAAGGCAACTGCGCATGCTTTTAATACAAAATCATTAAACGATATTTTAACCGGGGCAACGTCATTGATACGGGTACGGGCTGCAATAGCCTGATCCATATCGATGCTCATGGTTACGTAGAAATGCGGCGCGGTAAATAAGCTTTCGCTTAAACGGCGGCTTATTGCTTTACGCATTTGTGTAACCGCCCTTTCGCTGAACTTTTCTTCACCGGTATAAGTTGGCAAAACTACAGGAGCTTTTGCAGCTGGTGCAGAAGCGGGAGCAGCGGTTGCCGGTGCGCTTTCTGCAGCTGGTTTTGCACCTGGTGTATAGTCTTCAATATCTTTTTTAATGATACGGCCGCCTTCTGCGCTGCCTTTTACATCATTAAGATTAATGC
>NZ_JBFUKF010000065.1:0-19485 GCF_056400985.1 Mucilaginibacter sp. P4_G9
GCGGAGGGTAAATCAAGGAATTGGAAGTATAAATAAAAGCCCCCTAACCCCCCCTAAAGGAGGAATGAGAAATTAAGGAGCTTTTGTTCCCCTTTTAGGGGGTAAGGGCCTAAAAATCCAATGGTCCCAGCCTCCGCATGTTCTTCATAATCAAGTACTGCCTGTGTTTTAAATAACGGGTAGGGTTAGTTGCCGACCACTTGAGCGGACTTGGAAAAATTACAGCTATAGCCGCAGCTTCATGTTTCGTTAGATCGGATGCCGATTTATGGAAGTAGGACTGTGATGCAGCCTCGATACCGTAAATACCATCGCCCATTTCAATTTCATTGAGGTAAACTTCCATGATGCGTTTCTTGCTCCAAAAAACCTCTATCAGTATTGTAAAATAGGCTTCAATACCCTTTCGCAGGAGGGAACGACCTTCCCACAGGAAAACGTTTTTGGCAACCTGTTGCGATATGGTGCTTCCGCCTATCAGTTTTTTGCTATGCTGGTTTTTTTCGATGGCTTTTTCTATAGCGTGGAAATCAAAACCATGATGTTCTAAAAAGGTCTGATCTTCTGCCGCTACTGCAGCGCGCTTCATGTTGTCAGAGATCTCGTCGAAGTTTTTCCATTGCTTATCAATCTTCCAATCCATGCCACGGGCTTTTTGTTGAAAACAGCGCTCTATCATGAGCCAGGTAAAGGGGGGGCGTACAAAGCGGAATAATAATACCCCAAACAAACTAAGGCCAACAAAAAGGATAAACGCCAGTTTAAACAACCTGAATATGAGCTTAAATATACCACCAAACCTGCTTTTTGATTTTGTGGGCCTGTTATTAGGTTTTGAGTTTGTTTTCCTGGGGGAGTTGTAATTGCGCTGCACTATTTATAATAAGTTTCTGATAAAATGAAAAAGGTGCTTTGCATAGCAAAACACCTTTTAAAAATCTAAAATTAAACTCAAAATCCGAAATATAAAACCCGAATTCCGAAATATAAATTACTCAGCTACTACCGAGAAAGGAACCTGTACCTTAACTTCTTTGTGCAGGTTTACGTTTGCGATGTAATCACCAACAAACTTTGGTTCCTGATCAAAAGTAATACGGCGACGGTCAACCTCAAAGCCTTCTTTTTTCAATGCATCAGCAATCTGGATAGTGTTGATAGCACCGAAGATTTTTCCGCTTTCACCGGCTTTAGCGCCGATGTTAAGTTTAACACCTTCTAAACGGGCAGCAATCGCATCAGCATCCTTGCGGATTTTTTCTTGTTTAAACTGAGCTTGTTTCAAGTTTTCAGCTAAAACTTTGCGAGCGCTTACAGTAGCTAATATAGCGTAACCTTTAGGTAAAAGGTAGTTACGGCCATAACCTGGTTTAACGTTTACTACATCGTCTTTATCACCCAGGTTTTTTACATCTTGTTTTAAAATAACTTCCATTTCTTAAATCTCCTATTATTTTAATGAATCTGTAACGTAAGGTAATAAACCAATGTGGCGGGCACGTTTAACAGCCTGGGCCACTTTACGCTGAAATTTTAATGAAGTACCAGTTAAACGACGTGGTAATACTTTACCCTGATCGTTAATGAACTTTAATAAAAAGTTAGCGTCTTTGTAATCGATATACTTAATACCATTCTTTTTAAAACGGCAGTATTTTTTACGGTTATCCTCCACTTTAGGAGCGGTAACGTATTTAATTTGATCGTTTGCCATTAGTTTGAAGCCTCCTCTGTTGCTTTAGGTTTCTTGTTAAAGGCACCGCTGCGTTTTTTGTCATTGTAAGCAATGGCATGTTTATCCAAAGCTATAGTCAGGAAACGCAAAACACGCTCATCGCGCCTTAATTCAATCTCCAATTTGTTAATTAATTCACCCGGAGCCTTAAATTCAGTTAAGTGATAGTACCCTGTAGTCTTTTTTTGAATAGGGTACGCTAATTTTCTCAAACCCCAATTATCCTCCTGGACAATTTCGGCTCCGCCATCAGTTAAGATCTTGCTAAATTTGGCAATGCCTTCTTTAGCTGTTTCTTCTGATAACAACGGGGTTAGAACGATCACGATTTCGTACTGTTGCATTATTATACTTTGATTTTTAATTAATTACCCGCTATTACGGGGCTGCAAATGTAAGAAGATTATTTTTAGTTATCAAGTATTTTTAACTTGAAAATCAATTTGTTTGCGTATATAAAATATCTAAAAAGATATACTGTTGGCAAAAAATATCATGAAATCTTTTTTGCTGTTTTTAATTATTGTTTTTATGGCTGCCTGTGGTACTGTAAATACACAAAAAGCAACTGTACTTATTCAGCATAAGCTGTTTGGTTCTTTATGATTATATACGAGTAAAAGAAGTTTTGACTGCGGATCTTTTATGAAAAATCAAAACATATCAGTTAATTGCCTGTAAATACTAAAAGACTGAATGATGCAGTTAACTATCTTTCAAAATACCGATATAGCAGAATTGAAGTTTGCAACCACAGCCCTGTTATCTCCGGGCGGCGATGATGATGATATAGAAGGCGACTGGGACGATGAGGATGATGAGGATTTTGATGACCAGCTTGATGCTGAATATAGCCTGCCTGAGGCACTGGTAGGCGACGACGTTGATGAACCCGACCCCGAGGATGATGATCACCTGCCCGATGATGACCTGCAATAAAAGCGCATCAATATCTTAACATTCGTTTCATTGCTACTTTAACTTAAAGCATTTTCTTGTTAACTTAGCGGCTGTGGATAATTTCATTGTTTCGGCCCGTAAGTATCGTCCGGCTACTTTTGAAACCGTTGTTGGTCAGCAACATATAACCAATACGCTCAAAAATGCCATTAAAAATAACCAGTTGGCGCAGGCATTTTTGTTCTGTGGTCCGCGTGGTGTGGGCAAAACCACCTGTGCCCGTATATTGGCCAAAACCATTAATTGTACTAATTTACAGCCAAATGGCGAAGCCTGCGGCGAGTGCCCATCATGCAAAGCCTTTGAAAATGGTAACTCCTTTAACGTACATGAGCTTGATGCTGCATCCAACAACTCGGTTGATGATATCCGTAGCTTAATTGAACAGGTGCGCATACCGCCGCAAGCTGCGCGTTACAAAGTTTATATTATTGATGAGGTGCATATGCTATCGCAGGCGGCTTTTAATGCCTTCCTGAAAACGCTGGAAGAGCCGCCTCATTATGCCATATTTATATTGGCCACTACCGAGAAACATAAAATACTGCCTACCATACTATCGCGCTGCCAGATATTTGATTTTAACCGTATCAGGGTTGATGATATGGCCGGGCACCTGGCATCAATTGCCGGGAAAGAGAACATTGGCTATGAAACCGACGGCCTGCATATTATTGCCCAGAAGGCCGATGGGGGGTTACGGGATGCGCTATCGATGTTCGATCAGATCGTTAGCTTTTCGGGCGGTAAGGTAACCTACCGTTCTGTTATTGATAACCTGAATATACTTGATTACGATTACTATTTTAATATAACCGAAAGCCTGCTTAAAGAGGATACAGCAAAAGTGCTGTTATTTTTTGATGAGATCCTGTCGCGGGGTTTTGATGGTGCACATTTTATTGCCGGCCTAAGCGAGCATTTTCGTAACCTGCTGGTAAGTAAGGATCAATCTACATTAAAATTATTAGAGGTAAGTGAAGGGATCAGGAATAAGTACCTGCAGCAATCACAGGCAGGTTCGGTATCATTCCTGCTCTCGGCTATGAATATTGCCAACCAATGCGATGTGAGTTATAAGCTGAGTAAAAATCAGCGCCTGCAGGTTGAGCTGGCTTTGCTCAAGATGTGCCATTTGCCATCAGCCTTTAATATGGCTACTACACCACTAACCGCAACGCCCGCTACCGAAGGGCCATTAAAAAAAAAACCTGATACCTCAGTAATAGCACCGCCGCAGGAGAGCAAAATCATTAATGAAACAGGTGTATTAAGCGATTTACCTCCTGTTTATAACAAAACCACGCAGGTTCCGGGTAATCCGCCGACATCGGTAAATTTACCAACACCGGTAAAAGAAACTGCTCCTGTTGCGACCGAAAAGCCTAAAATATTTATCCCCAGTCCCAGCTTAGGTTCTTTCTCTATACCATCGTTAACGGATGCCGGCAAAACCGAAGAGGAGATACTTGAGGAAGAAGACCCGTATTTAAAAGGCGACGCCCGTGAGGAGTTTACTATGGACAGTTTTTTAAAACATTGGAGTGATTTTGCTGCTAAAGTAAAGGCCGATGGTAAAAAGAACCTTGTTACCATTTTTACCTCCAATGCCCCCCGAATGATAAAACCGTATGAGTTTGAAGTTTTAGTGGGCAATAAAGTACAGGAAAACCTATTTAAGGAGGAACGGGCGGAGATGCATAACTTTTTGCGGAGCAGGTTAAACAACTTTACTATCGAGGTAAATGCCAGGGTTGATGAACAGGAAGTTGTGCGGAAGCCTTATACAACAAGCGAGAAGTTTCAGCATATGGCATCCCGTAATCCGCAATTGATGGAGTTGCGTAACCGCTTTAATCTTGATTTTGATTGATGGACTGAGTAGTGAATTTTAATTCTTAAAACCGACCACTTTATTTAAAAAATTCATCATTCTTTGGGTAACCTTCTTCGTCAAGGTCATCCCTGTCATCCTCGGGTGTATGGGCCAGTGCGGCGTCTACAGGATCAACCTCGGTGATATCGCCATTATCAATGTGCATGGCCAGGTCATCTACATCTGTTTCAATTGATCTTTTTCCCGAATATTCACCATCAGCAGTATCATAGGGGTTAGCCTCATCATAGGTAGAGTTCATATCCTCTCCGTTTTTTACCGATGTTTTGTAAGGATCGGGATGGTCATAGTCCGGGTCATCGCTTTTTACATCGTATTCAAAGCTGTCTTCGTCGGCGTTATAATTCAGATCTTCTTTATCAGTGGTTTCTCCAAGTTCATCTCTCAACGTCCTGTCCCGGTCATTGATATTATCAGTTGATGCGTCATCGTCGTCATCATAGCCGTCAATAATATTTTGGTTGTTCATGGGTTTGGTATTTTATATTAAATGTACAGAAAAAACCTTGCCAAAAAATCAATTAAATGCAACTAAAAATAAAATCAACGGGGGATAATTAATAATGGATCTGTTTACGGTACGATGTTACCCCGCCAACRGCAAATTTTACACCTATTGTAAATTGCGCATAGGCATCGTGAGTAGTTGAGCCTGTGGCGTAACCGTCAAGATTATCGCTCAATACCAAATTATATTGATAGCCAATATCAATTTTAACACTTGGCTGGCTATAGCTGTTAAATAGCTTAAACTCATAACCTAAACGCAAAGGTATAAAAGGTACCTGGGCATTATTATCGCCGGGTAAAGTATATCCTCCCGCAACGCGGATATCATTGCTTTTGGTAACTATGTGATTTACCATATAACCAATGCCAACCGAGGTATACCAGTTTTTCATCACGTTCATAAACGGGCTTGTTGAGTAATCTATAAATTCGCCCGCTTGCAACTGTGCCCTGAATAAAAAAGCCGCAAAATGGTTTTCAAATTGCCGACCCGATGTGGTTTTAAGTGAATCGCCACCTTCTAAACGGCCAACCTGGAACTCAAATACATAGTTAACAAATGGTGACTGGTTGTAATTAAAGTTAAAGTGAACGGCGGGCGTTACTTTGTAGGTTTGTACATCTGAATTGGCAGCTATGTTAGCACTTCCAGCTACACCAAGATCATACTGAGCGTAATCATATCCAATTTGGGCTTTTGCCAAAAACGAAGTTGTACATAAGGTTAGTATAATGATGGTTTTTGATATTAGTTTTATCATAATGTAACAACCGTGCGTTGGTTTGCGGTCGGTTTGAGTTATTAACGTTTAATTTTATAAAAATAGCATCAAAGTTTATAAAAACAATAAACTATGCTAATAAATCGTCACTATAACGCAATCAATCATTTTCATGTACTATTTAATTAAATTGATAAACTCAAATTAATATATTTGGAGCCATTTAAATAAAACAACAACATCTGATATGTCAAAAATTAAAGTAGAAAATCCGGTAGTTGAGCTGGATGGCGACGAAATGACCAGGATAATCTGGAAATTTATCAAAGACAAATTAATTACCCCTTACCTTGATCTGGATATAAAATACTATGACCTTGGTATTGAGTATCGCGATGAAACCAACGATCAGGTTACAGTTGATGCCGCAAATGCTATTTTAAAATATGGTGTAGGTATAAAATGTGCCACCATTACACCTGATGAGCAGCGTGTTGAAGAGTTTGGGCTGAAACAAATGTGGCGTTCGCCAAACGGAACTATTCGTAATATCCTGGATGGTACTGTTTTTCGTGAGCCTATTGTTATGGCAAACGTTCCGCGTTTGGTACCAAACTGGACAGCTCCTATATGTATTGGCCGTCATGCGTTTGGCGATCAGTACCGCGCTACCGATTTTGTAACTAAAGGCAAAGGTAAATTAACTATTACTTTCACACCCGAAGATGGTGCTGCTGAGCAATCATTTGAAGTGTATAATTTTAAGGGCGATGGTGTAGCCCTGGCTATGTATAATACCGATGAATCAATAAAAGGCTTTGCACACGCATGCTTTAACCAGGCATTGATGAAAGGCTGGCCTTTATACTTATCAACCAAAAATACCATCCTTAAAAAATATGATGGTCGCTTTAAAGATATTTTTGAAGCTATTTACCAGGAAGATTATAAACAAAAGTTTGCTGATGCCGGCATTACCTATGAGCACCGTTTAATTGATGACATGGTTGCATCGGCTTTAAAATGGAATGGCAACTTTGTATGGGCCTGTAAAAACTACGATGGTGATGTACAATCAGACACTGTAGCGCAAGGCTTTGGTTCATTAGGATTAATGACCTCAACCCTGGTAACGCCAGATGGTACGGTAATGGAAGCCGAAGCTGCACATGGTACCGTTACACGCCACTACCGTGAACACCAGGCTGGCAAACCAACCTCAACTAACCCAATCGCATCAATTTTTGCATGGACAAGAGGTTTGGAGTTCCGCGGTATATTGGATAAAAACCAGGAACTGATTGACTTTTGCAAAGCTTTGGAAGAAGTTTGTATTGAAACTGTTGAAAGCGGTAAAATGACCAAAGATTTGGCCATTACCATTAAACCCAAAGTGCAACATGGTACCGATTATTTATATACCGAGGAGTTTTTAGCTGCAATTGATGAAAATTTGAAAGCAAAACTGGGTAAATAGTCATATTTATAACCAAAACAAAAGAAGCTGTCTCAAAAAGGGGCAGCTTTTTTGTTTTATGGAGCATTTTTTAATTGAAGGAGGGGAGGAACCGGCCATTAAAACTGGTAAGGCTAACAATTCTCAAAGGAGTCTTTCATCGAAACTAAAAGAATCTTTTGTTAATAGCTTTACTGATTTGGCATCAGGATGCAGGGGGTTAAGCAGGTAGTTATATTCGGCTGGTACAACAGATGATGGTACCTTCATTAATAAATGTTGCTGTTTCTTTAAAAAATCATCGCCAATTTCACGTAAAATTATCGGCGGGGATACATCACGCCAGTTTGCAGGTAATAAAGCGGTGTCAAGCGTGGTAATGCTATCGGCTGGCAATTTAATTTCGGTGAGGCAAAAATCATAGGGAATAATCATTGGCGTTAAATGTACCAGTACCTCAAGTACTGCCAATGCCCTCGACGAAGCCAGGTACAGCATAGGTTTACCTTCACTGTTCCATCTGCCGCCGTATAAGCGTGCGCCATTACCGGTCAGGTCATCAGCATATTTACAATTAACAATACGGTACAGTATCATCAGGCAAAAATACCGTGTTCAATACGCCCCAACTCCTTAAATATCATATCAAAGCCGGCAGAAGTATCCAGGATAGTAACAGGCGCCTCGCCCTTAAAAATTAGTGAGGGGGTTTTTATCCAGATCTTAAATTTATCCATGGAGCCAAAAACTTCTTCGCCACGGGTGTATAAACGGGCAAGCTCCACGGCCTTCTCGGCGTACTCGGTTTTGATAATGACATCATCCTCGTAACGCTGTAAAGTGCGCTCGCTGATATGCAATATGTTGGCAAGTTCCTGGATGTTTAATGAGATTTTTTTGGCGAGGGTAAGCAAGACACTTTTTGGGAAACCCTTGCGGGCCAGGTTAATGATATCAAAATCGGTAGTGAGTTTTAAAGATTTTGTACCACCCAATAAATTATAAAATGAAGGCATTGTACCCTGGATGCCATAAGCTACCATTGGCTCCTTAAGTTCATTTTTTGTTTCCGGCTTTATTTTGTACGACATATATACAAATATAATTACCATTTGTCTGATTTTCAAATTTATTCAAACAAAAATAGCGATGGGTTTAAATCCGTCGCTATTTATGAGTTTCGTAAATCTGATCAGGCGTTTATTCTGCTACAATCAAAAAGTAATTCTTTTTGCCTTTTTGTGCAACAAGAAACTTTCCATTAATCAATGAATCTGCATTGTAGATATCATCGGCTGTAGCAACCTTTACCTTATTAATGGCTGTTCCGCCACCTGTTATCATTTTTTTTGCTTCGCCTTTTGATGGGAAAACCGCCGTTTTTGCAGCCAGCAGATCGGTAACGTTTATACCTTCTTGTAATTCGGCTAAAGCGATAGTATAGTTAGGTACTCCGGCAAACAAAGCCAGCACTTCTGCTTCGTTGAGCTCATTTAAAAACTCGATGCCTACATTTCCAAACAAAAACTCCGAGGATTTGATAGCTTTTTCATATTCAGCTTCGCCATGTACACGAATAGTGATGTCCTTAGCTAATGCTTTTTGCAGCACGCGGGTATGTGGTGCAGCGTCTTGTTCGGTCTCAAGAGCTTTTATTACCTCCTCATCAAACAGGGTAAATATGCGGATGTAGGTTTTCGCATCATCATCGCTTGTATTTAGCCAAAACTGGTAAAACTTGTATGGTGATGTTTTTTCGGGATCGAGCCAGATGTTACCTCCCTCGCTTTTACCAAATTTGGTACCATCAGATTTTTTGATCAATTGGGTGGTCATAGCATAAGCCTCACCCGCATCTTTCCTGCGAATCAGCTCGGTACCGGTAACAATATTTCCCCATTGGTCGCTTCCGCCCATTTGCAGCAGGCAATTTTTGTTTTTCCAGAGGTAGTAAAAATCGTAGCCTTGTACCAGCTGGTAACTAAACTCGGTGAACGACATCCCGGTATCGCCGCCGATACGGTTCTTAACCGAATCCTTGGCCATCATATAATTAACAGTAATGTGTTTACCTATATCGCGGATAAAGTTCAGGAACGAAAAATCTTTAAACCAATCGTAGTTATTCACCATTTCGGCGCTGTTGGCACCACAATCAAAGTTCAAAAATTTCTCCAGTTGCTTTTTAATACCATTTAAATTATGTTCTAAAGCATCTTCGGAAAGTAAATTACGTTCCTGCGATTTACCCGATGGATCACCTACCATACCTGTGGCGCCGCCAACCAGCGCAAAAGGTTTGTGGCCCGCCCGCTGAAAGTGGATCATGGTCATGATCTGCGCCAGGCTGCCAACGTGTAACGAGTCTGCAGTTGGGTCAAAACCTATATAACCGGCAACCATACCTTTATTTAACAGGTCTTCGGTTCCGGGCATAATATCATGCAGCATGCCCCGCCAGCGTAATTCTTCAACAAAGTTCATATTAAGTGCTGTTTCAAAAGCTGCAAAGATATAAAGCTAAAGCAGATTATTCTAAAATGATACATTCAGAATAATTCATGAACGGTTAACTGCAGGTAAATTCTATTTCAAATAATTACTTAATGTTTGTATATTGAGCAAAACAGGGTATTTTGCATCACAGCGCTTATGAATTTTTTATCGCATTATTATTTCGACAAGGATACCGGTAATTGTTACCATGTATTGGGAACCGTACTGCCCGACCTGCTGAAAAATGCCGATAAGCACATTGTTCTTCACCCCGAAAAGCTTCATCATACTGATAATGACGTTAATTCAATTATAACCGGCTGGAATAAGCACCTGGCGGTTGACCGCTATTTTCACTCGTCTGATTTTTTTTTAACCCACTCGCACGAGTTAAAAAAACAATTGCTGCCCGCTATTGAGGGCTCCCCCGTAAAACCTTTCTTTTTGGGGCATATAGCGCTGGAGCTTATTATTGATAACCTGCTGCTTACCACCGGTAAAATTAAGGTTGATGATTTTTACGCGCATTTATCGGGTTGTAAAACCGGGATTATTGATGAGTTTTTAACCTTTTCGGGACTGGATGACAGTAGCGCATTCTTCAAATTTTACGCGGAGTTTAAAAAAAGCCAGTACCTGCATACCTATGCCGAAACCCACCAGATAGCCTATGCTCTTAAACGCATCTGTATGCGCATATGGCAAAATCCTTTTACAACCCGGCAGGAAACCGCCATGAATGAGGTACTGAACAATTACCGTAATTATCTGCTGGAGGATTTTATGTCGATTTTTGCCGAGATAGAGGTGAAGTTAGCAACTACTTAATACGATTGCCCCGCGCGTCATGCGCATAAAATCAGTCTTTTGCTTTATTCCCTGCTCCCAAATGCCTCAATTCTTGTCTATTCAGCTCAAAAAGCCTTAAATATCAGTAATTAACATTAAAATATTCTTTTTTAAATAAAATTATGTCTGTACCTTTGCAGTCCCAATTAACAAATTGGGAAAAGGAGAAAAATTATTTAATGGCAAAAAAACAAGAAGCAGAAAAAGAATTAAAAGCGAAAGAAGCTGAACTGGGTACAGTTACCGCATCTGGCGAAAAGGAAACAATTGAATCAGAGGCTGATTCAATCTCTATCGAAGAGATCAAGTCAAAAATTGCAGTTACACCAAGCGAAGATTTCGACTGGGATGCAGATGACAAAAAATTTGGTAACTACAGCGATAGCGACCGTGAAAAATTTGAGAAAATGTATGATGGAACTTTCAGCTCTATCACCAAAGGCGAAATTATCACCGGTACTGTTGTTAACGTTAACAACAAAGATGTAGTTCTGAACGTAGGATTTAAATCAGATGGTTTAGTTTCAGTTTCAGAATTCCGTGATACACCTGATCTTAAGATAGGTGACACAGTTGATGTATTTGTAGAATCACAGGAAGATGCTAACGGTCAGTTAGTACTTTCACGTAAACGTGCAAAAACTCAAAAATCATGGGAGCGCATTAATTCAGCCCTTGATAATGATGAAATCATTACTGGTTTTGTGAAGAGCAGAACTAAAGGTGGTTTAATTGTTGACATTATGGGCGTTGAAGCCTTCTTACCTGGCTCACAGATCGATATTAAACCTATCAGGGATTACGATGTGTACGTAGGTAAAACAATGGAATTCAAGGTTGTTAAGATCAACCACGAATTCAAAAACGTTGTAGTATCGCACAAAGTGCTGATCGAAGACGATTTAGAAAACCAAAAAACAGAAATTGTTGCCCGTCTGGAAAAAGGACAGGTATTGGAAGGTACTGTTAAAAACATTACAGACTTTGGTGTATTTATTGACCTTGGTGGTGTTGATGGTTTATTACACATTACTGATATTTCATGGGGCCGTATTGAGCATCCACGCGAAATTTTATCATTGGATCAAAAGATCAACGTTGTTGTTCTTGATTTTGATGACGAGAAAAAACGTATTGCTTTGGGCTTAAAACAATTAACTCCGCATCCTTGGCAGAGCCTTGACGAAACTATCGTTATAGGATCTAAAGTTAAAGGACGTATTGTTACTGTTGCTGATTACGGTGCATTCCTTGAAATCATCCCTGGTGTTGAAGGTTTAATTCACGTATCAGAAATGTCATGGTCACAAAACTTACGCAACCCTCAGGAATTCCTGAAAGTTGGTGATGAGATTGAAGCACAAGTGTTAACACTTGACCGCGACGAGCGCAAAATGTCATTAGGTGTTAAACAATTAACCCCTGATCCATGGCAAAATGCTGGCGAGAAATACGCTATTGGCACTACCCACGTTGCTACAGTTAAAAACATGACCAACTTTGGTGTGTTTGTTGAACTGGAAGACGGCATCGACGGCTTAATCCACATCTCTGACTTATCATGGTCTAAAAAAGTAAATCACCCTAATGAATTCACTAAAGTTGGTGAAAAATTAAACGTGGTTGTTTTAGAACTTGACATAGATAACCGTAAATTAAGCTTAGGCCACAAACAGCTTGAAGAAAACCCTTGGGATACTTTTGAAACCATCTTCACTATTGATTCAATACATGAAGGTACCGTATTAAAAGTGACTGACAAAGGTGCTATCGTAGCTTTACCTTACGGTGTTGAAGGCTTTGCGCCAACCAAACACCTGGTTAAAGAAGACGGCAAAAGCGTTAAAGCTGAAGAAGCTGCTGAATTCAAGATCATTGAATTTAACAAAGAAAACAAACGTATAGTTATTTCACACTCACGTATTTGGGAAGAAGCCCGTGCTGATGCCCGCGTACAGGAATTTGAAAACCGCAAAAAAGAAGCAAAATCTGCAAGCAACGCGGTTAAAAAAGTGAAAGAATCAGTTGAGAAATCAACTTTAGGTGACCTTAGCGTATTAGCTCAGTTAAAAGAGCAAATGGAAGGTGCGGAAAACAAAGCCCGCAAAGCTGCGCCAGCCCCCGCTGCTAAAGCAGTTGAACCTGAAGAAGAAGCATAAGCTTTAACTGAAGCATATTTTACAAGCCCTTCCGTTAATTCGGGAGGGCTTTTTTTTGCCTTATCCCGTCCTCTTCAAAGGAGAGGTTTCTTATATTTGCAGCGATATGCCCGGAGAAACCAACCTCAATACCCTGCTAAAAAACATGACGCCTGTACTTAATCAAGGCGATTATGTTTATTGTACAGTAGCTGATATTAATACTATTGATATCAAAGATATTTTAAGTTTTTTCAGGGAAGAGGAAGCAATCACCATCATTCTTAAAAAGGAAGTTGCTGATCAACTGGAATTAAAATACGAATACATTGCTGCCTGGATAACTTTAACCATTCACTCCTCATTAGCTGCAACCGGGCTTACTGCCGCATTTGCCAATGCATTGGCAGCCGAAAATATTAGCTGTAATGTTGTAGCAGCTTATTATCATGATCATATTTTTGTTGCGAAGAAGGATGCGGATAAGGCGATGCTGGCTTTGAAGAAATTGGCAGGTTAAAAAAACAAATGCGCTTTAACCGGCTTAGGCTGAACCCGGGGTTAAAACTCATCACCTAAAACTGAAAACTATTTACTATTTTTGCCCAAATCCACCCATACGATGCAAAATCTTACGCTGCTCGACGGTCAAAAATTTCAGATTACCATACAACGTTTATGTCGCCAGTTAATTGAAAATCATAACGATTTTTCAGGTTCGGTATTGATAGGTATACAGCCGCGTGGCATTTATTTAGCACGCCGTGTTGCAGAAGAACTTCGCAAGATCCTTCCCGGAAAAACAATTATGCAGGGCGATCTTGACATCACATTTTATCGCGACGATTTCCGCAGACAGGGATCGCCGCTGGTGCCCAATCAAACCAAGATAGATTTTATTATAGAAGGTAAAAAAGTGATCATGATGGATGATGTGCTCTGGACAGGCCGCACCATCCGTGCAGCCATGGATGCGATGCAAGCCTTTGGTCGTCCGGAAAAAATAGAACTATTAACTTTGGTTGACAGGCGATATTCAAGGCATATCCCAGTTGCCGCAGATTATGTGGGAATTGAGGTAGATTCTATCGCATCGCAAAAAGTAGTGGTGAGCTGGAAAGATACAGATGGGGAAGATAAAATAGTACTGTTATCAGAAAGAGAAGACTAATTATAAAAAATGTCATTGCGAGGTACGAAGCAATCGCGAACGCTGCAGATCCGCTCTGTATAGTTTTGAGATTGCTTCGTACCTCGCAATGACGGATAGAAGAAAATAACGGAGATAAAAAATCCGAAATCAAAAAGAAATGGCAGGACTAAGCACAAGGCATTTATTAGGCATAAAAGATTTAAACCGGGCAGATATTGAGCTGATATTTGAAACGGCCGATACTTTTAAATCCGTTTTAAACCGGCCGATCAAGAAGGTGCCATCTTTGCGCGATGTAACCATTGCCAATATTTTCTTTGAAAACTCCACCCGTACCCGTTTGTCTTTTGAATTGGCAGAGAAACGCCTTTCGGCAGATGTGGTGAACTTTGCAGCTTCCTCATCATCGGTAAGCAAGGGCGAAACATTGATTGATACCGTAAACAACATCCTGGCCATGAAAGTGGATATGGTGGTGATGCGCCATCCCTACGCCGGTGCGGGTATCTTCCTGTCTAAACATGTAAAAGCGCAGATAGTAAATGCTGGTGATGGCGCTCATGAGCATCCTACACAGGCCTTGTTGGATGCCTTTTCCATCCGCGAAAAATATGGTGATGTGGCCGGGAAAAAAGTGGTTATAGTGGGGGATATATTGCACTCACGTGTAGCCCTTTCAAACATCCTTTGCCTGAAACAATTAGGTGCCGAAGTAATGGTTTGCGGCCCCACTACGCTTATCCCTAAGTATATAGGCTCCTTAGGCGTTAAGGTAGAGCATAACCTTATCAAAGCCCTTAACTGGTGCGATGTGGCCAATATGCTGCGTATCCAGCTGGAACGCCAGGATATTAAATATTTTCCATCGCTAAGAGAATACACCATGTTATTCGGGTTGAATAAAACCATCCTGGATTCATTGGATAAAGAGATTACGGTAATGCATCCGGGCCCTATAAACCGTGGCGTGGAGATCACCAGCGACGTGGCAGATAGCAAGCAATCGATTATATTAGACCAGGTAGAGAACGGTGTGGCTGTAAGGATGGCGGTGCTGTACCTGCTGGCCGGGCAAACGCCTTAAAGACGGAAATAATTATCTGCCGAAATCGTTTCAGGATTACAAATTAAAAAAACATTGCAGATGAAATTCAAACACCTTTTCAAATTAGGCTTTATAGCCATTTGTATTGCAATTTCATCTGCAACCTCTGCCCAAAGCCTTCAGCAACGCAAAACAGATTCGGTATTTGCCTTGGTTAAAACCTATTTTAACGATAAGCAAGCAGATTCATTATACTCACTTGCCGGTGATGGTTTTAGGAAGCAGTTAAGCCAGGATGCTTTTAAAACCGTTGCCACGCAACAGGTTTTCCCGCTGGGCGAAATAAAGGGTTCATCACTCATTAGCTTTGTAAACAATAAAGTAGCTACTTATAAGCTGATATTTGGTGGCGTAACCCTCCAGCTTTTGCTGAGCATTGATCAAAGCGACAAGATGGATATGCTGCTTTTTCAGCCTTTTAAAGAAGCTACTGCCGAAAGAATTGGAAAAGCCGCTACCTCGAATAAAATGCTTACTGCTATGGATAAAAAAGTAGATTCAGCAGCAAGGGCATATATTCAGAAAGCAAATACTGCCGGCCTAAGTATCGGTGTTTTGAAGGATGGCAAGATAACCACCTATGGCTATGGCGAAACCACAAAAGGCAACGGTAAATTGCCGGATGCCAATACCCTGTTCGAGATGGGATCAATTACCAAAACATTTACTTCAGCCATCCTGGCTTATTATGTAAACGAGGGAAAAGTAAAACTAACAGATCCTGTAACCAAATATCTGCCCGATTCTGTTGCTGCCAACCCGGCGCTTAAAAATGTAACTTTACTTACTTTGAGCAACCATACTTCGGGCCTTTCACGGATACCGGATAACTTGAGCCCGGCTACAGATCAGCTGAATCCATATAAATTATATGATAAAAAGCTGCTGTTTGCTTACCTTAAAACCTGTAAGCTAAACAGTGTGCCTGGTGAGCATTATGCATACTCCAATTTGGCGGTTGGTTTATTGGGGAATATTTTAATGCAGATAAGCGGGAAAACCTACGATCAACTGGTGGCAGATGTTATCTGCAAGCCCTTGGGCATGAAAAGCACTGCCCAGCATTTAAGCCCCGCCTTGCAGGCCCGTTTCGCCACTGTTTATAACAGCGAAGGAAATGTTACCCCTGCATGGGATTTTGATGCCCTTGCTCCCTGCGGCGCATTGCATTCATCAATGAACGACTTGTTGATCTATGCAAAAGCCAATATGGTGCCAGTGGGCAATAAGCTGGGCAAAGCGTTGGAATTAACACACCAGGTAACCTTTAAAAAAGATGCCAAACTTGGCCTGGCCTGGCATATCATCACCGTAAATGGGGTTGAATATATTTTTCATAATGGCGGCACCTTTGGAAGCAGCACATTTTTAGCTTTTAATAAAGAAAAAAACCTGGCTGTAGTGGTGCTATCTAATTGCGGCGATAATGCGGATAGTGTGGGCATAAATCTTTTAAGAAAGTTGCAGTAGGAAACAGCACAGATCATTAATTTAAACCTTCTTAAAAAAGGACCGCTTGATTAAACAGTCCTTTCATGTTTTAAAACGAGTTATATCTTTTAGTCAACCTTACTTACTCTTCCAGATCCTRCATAGTGTGTACTTCCGGTTGTAGCGTTGCCGGAATATAGTACGCTGCCCGAGCCTGAAATGCTGGCTGAAACGGTTTTATCGGCAATGATATTTATGCTGCCCGAGCCTGAAATCCTGGCTTCAACGGTTTCTGTTTTTAAGCCTTTCCCGTTCATCTCGCCAGAGCCTGCAATATGTACATCAGCCATGCCGGTGCTTCCTTTAATATCAATTGAACCCGATCCACTGATGCTTAAGTCAAGCGTGCTGGATTTGACAGCCGTTTTGATGTTTCCCGATCCGCTTAAGGCTACCTTCGCGTTTTGGGCGCTCATTACACCATCCACAGTGGCATTACCCGATCCGCTGTTGCCAAGATATTTTAATGTTTTTGCAGTGATATAAATATTGGCACGTTTAATATTGCGATGGTTACGCCAATGATCTTTAAATTCAACTTTAAGAACTCCGTTTTCAACTTCGGTTTTTATATCGTTAACTACATTGGCATCAACATCAAGTTTTAAGCTTTCCGTTCCATCTATCTTTATAAACACATTAAAGGGCCCGCCGCAACTAATACCGGTATAACCCGAAACATTCCTTGTAACCGTTTGCGCGGATGTATTAAAAGCCATTGAAACTGTTAGCAACAGTACTGCCATTAAAGAGAAGCTAAGTTTTTTCATGATCACTTTGTTTCTTTATATGACGCACGTTCCAACAAAACGTTGCAAGGTTTTTATTTTTTGCCTGCCACCTATCTTTATTTATCCTTTACTGTAGATCCGTCCCTGATCTCGTCGCTGGCAACTTTTACCAGTTTTTCATCGGGTTTAAGATCGCCATAGATCTCTATCATATCGCCCGAGGTAAGACCTTTTTTTACATTAACCCATTGTGCTTTGTGATTTGCCACCTTTACTACAAACACCTTTTCGGTTGAGGTTACTACGGCTGTTTTGGGTACAACAAAGGTACTGTCACCGGCCGGCAGGGGTACATTAACTTCGGCAAACATATGCGGCAGCAGTTTTTTGTCTTTATTATAAACGTCCATCTCCAGGCGTTCGGCTCTTAATTTTTCATCAAGCGCGCCGGCCATACGTTTCACATTGGCGGTAAATTTTTGGTTTGGCAATGCTTTCACTGTAAAATTCACTTCGCTTTTGTTACTTAATGAGCCCGTATAGTTTTCTGGTATTGATACCACTAAGCGTAGTCTTTTTTGATCCTGCAGGGTAAACAACGGATCAGACCCCTTACCTCCGGGACCAACATAAGCACCCAGGTTTACATTACGGCTGGTGATAACGCCATCAAAAGGCGCCCTGATCTGTAGGTAAGCCAAATTAGCCGACACTTCTTTCAATGCCGATTTAGCCGATTCAACATTTGCCATATCGGCATTTTTCCTGGCCTCGGCCTGTTCCAGGTCGTTAAGAGAAATGGTTCCAGGGGTTTTACTGGTATTTAGCAACCTGTCATAAGTGGCTTTACTGGCATAATAAACAGCCTCGTATTGCTTAATGCGCGATTGGGCACCGGCCAGTTGCGAGTTGATCTCAGGTGCTTCCAATACTACCAGTAATTGCCCGGCATGCACTTCTGAACCGATATCAACCAGTAATTTTTTTACATAGCTGTTAACCTTTGCATACAGGTCAACCTGCTGGTAAGGAATCAACTCGCCCGGGATGGCAATGGTGTTGCTCAGTTTGCCTTTGGTTACCGGCACAAGATCAACCGATGGTGTTTCAACCGCCTGTTCCTGTTGTTCCTCTTCGGTTGGCTGCTCTTTTTCTTTGGCGCCCGACTGGCATGAGCTCAATGAGCTTATAGTAATAGCTAACCCCGCAAGGATTAGTATTGATGTATTTTTAAATTTATTCATGATGATGCAAAGGGACATAAAATTTACTTTCTTTATCTTCAGGGTCTAATGATACAGATTGGGTGCTGGCATTGCCTTGTACCCAGGCAAAAACCAAAGGTAGTATTAACAAAGCTGCAAAGGTAGAGGCTATTAAACCACCAATAACGGCGCGCCCAAGCGGCGATGTCTGGTCGCCACCTTCACCCAGGCCTGATGCCATTGGGATCATACCCACAATCATGGCCAGGCTGGTCATTAATATGGGGCGTAAGCGTAAAGCAACTGCTTCACGGGCCGATTTTAAGGCATCGCCATTGTGCCTGCGTAACTCTTCGGCATTGGTGATCAGCAGCACTGCGTTTGATATAGATACACCTACCGACATGATCATGCCCATATACGATTGGAGGTTAAGCGTAGCGCCTGTAACTTTAACCAGTAGTAATGAACCAAACAATACCGCCGGTACCGTTGACAATACAACCAATGACATTTTGAACGATTGGAAGTTAGCCGCCAGCATCAGAAAGATAACCAAAATAGCCACTATTAAACCCGATTGCAGGCTATCCAGAGTAGCAGTTAAGGTTTGGCTCATGCCACGTAATTCCACAGTTAAACCACGGGGGGGCGTGCCTAACGAGTTGATGGCTTTTTGCACATCGGTTGTTGCGGTACCCAAATCTTTGTTAAACAGGTTGGCTGTTACCGATAGTGTAGGTATTGCGCCGATATTATCATTTTCGCCATTGGTTATTCCTGTTTTAATATCGGCAACATCACTTAGTACCGGCCTGGCCTGGTTATTCAGTACCGGGATCTCGCGCACATCGTTCAGGCTCGACATTTGATATTCCGGGATCTGCACCTGTACCTGGTAGCTTAAGCCTATCTTTTGATCAAGCCACACATTTTTTTCGGTAAACCTTGATGAGGAAGTGGATGCTACAAGCGAACGGGAAATATCATTTAAACCAACGCCCAGCTGAGCAGCCCGTTGCCTGTCGATGTTGATA
>NZ_JBFUKF010000066.1:0-19206 GCF_056400985.1 Mucilaginibacter sp. P4_G9
AATATAGAAAACTTGCGGCAACGAAAGGCTCCGCGAAAGCTATCAAGGCAGTCGCCCGAAAAATAGCTGTGATCTTTTACAACATGGTACTCAAAAAACAGGCTTATGATGCCAGCAAAGTTCAGCAGGATCCGGCTATTACGACAGCAAGGATAATCGCACGTCTGCAAAAAAATGCAGCTAAACTGGGTTATATCATACAAAAAGCAGCTTGATTATGAGCGACTTGTAAATGTGTCATTATAAGGTGGTACGACGAAGATAACCGACCGCAGGGAGCTCATTAATACCTATAAAAACAAAAACACAGCATTAATAATCCCCGAAATACAGATCGGATTTGCAGAGTTACTCTGTAAGTTGGGGATTGCTTCGTACCTCGCAATGACGGGCTTTTTACTTATTTAACAGGAATCCAAAAGCTTTCATTTTCCCCAAAGTGTCAGCAGAACAGCTTCGGACGAAAACGGGCAAAACAATGCGGGCCTGTGCGGCTGCAGGGCATAGGAAGTTTTTGCATGTGTGTGGGCCTGGCGGGCGCGGGCAAAATAATTCCAGCCCAGGTTTTGCCCGTTTTGCAGGGCAAAGGCCCTGAGCGCAAAGAAGCATTTCTGCTGACAGCCTTTTTGGTTACTTTTGTGGCGACAAAAGTAACTAGGCCCTCCCGCGGCCATGAGCGGGACGATGTTATCGTTACCACAAAGTAATTTAGCACACAAATAGCAACTCTGTACAGCATAGAGATTGCTTCGTGCCTCAATGACTTTTTTAAAAAAAAACCTTTTTGTCATCCTGAACGGAGTGAAGGATCTGCTCTCCGCCATGCTTCTTCGCCCTGTACAGTCTGCGAATAGATCCTTCACTGCGTTCAGGATGACAAACCTTTTAAGAGGACATTTCCCGTAGATACCTCCCCCCTCAAACATTACATTCCCAATAAACGTTAATAAAAACAAAATAGCAACACTATGCAATGGTTTGGCAGGCGCGAAAGCGATAACGTAGAGGATGGCCGCAGCGGCGGCGGCGGTCGCGGTTTTGCAGTGGGCGGCGGGATTGTTGGCCTTATAGCAGCTGCAATTTATTTTTTTACCGGGGTTGATCCCTCCAAGCTGCTTAACCAGGTGGGCAGCAACAGTCAGCCCCAAACCGAACAGGTAGACGGTACCCACCCTACCGATAGCGCCGGCAAATTTGTAGCCGTAGTGCTGGCCGATACCGAAGACATCTGGACCAAACTTTTTACTGATATGGGCAAAACCTACGAAAAGCCCCGGTTGAGGCTTTTCCGCGATGGTGTACAATCGGGCTGTGGCAATGCAAGCTCGGCAAGCGGTCCGTTTTATTGCCCTGAGGATGCCAGGGTATATATCGACCTTTCTTTTTACGACGAACTCAAGAACCGCTTCGGTGCCGCGGGCGACTTTGCCCAGGCCTACGTAATAGCGCATGAGGTGGGTCATCATGTACAAAACCTGCTGGGCGTTACCGCCAAAGTCGACCGCGCCCGCAACCGCCTGAGCGAAAGCGAATACAACAAGCTCTCGGTAAAACTCGAACTCCAGGCCGACTTTTACGCCGGCGTATGGGCCCACTACGAACAAAGCATGAAAAAAGTGCTCGACCCCGGCGACATCGAAGAAGCCCTCAACGCCGCCAACGCCATCGGCGACGACCGCCTGCAACAGCAAACTCAGGGCCGTGTAGAACCCGACAGCTTTACCCACGGCACCAGCGCCCAACGCGTATACTGGTTTAAAAAAGGCTACGAAACCGGCGACGTAAACCAGGGAAATACCTTTGCGGATGACAGGTATGCTGTGTTGGTTAATTAGTCATTGGTCATTGGTCATTGGTGGGATGGCGGGTTTATTGTTGATGTGTTGCCTCCATTTATTGGCGCACCTCCACAACGTCATATGATTGGTAAAATCCGGGCACTCTGAGGGGAAAATGACTTTTTAAAGCGATTTGTCATCCTGAACGCAGTGAAGGATCTATTCGCATACTGTACAGGACGACGAGACATGGCGAATAATAGATGCTTCACTACGTTCAGCATGACAAAAGGTTTTTTTGTAAATACGTCATTGCTGGGTACAAAGCAATCTCTATGTTACACAGAGCAACCATGCAAAAGTCCTTTGTCCGAACGTCCTTTGTCCAAAAATCCCTCATCCAAAAATCCTTCGTCTTGCTACTTGATACTAACTACTTGTTACTAAAAAATCATATCTTAGTATAGTAAAACCTAAAACCGATATGTCGTTAAAAGAAGAAAACACAGCGTTCATGCATCGTTGGTATAACGAAGTTTGGAACAACAGCAACGAAGACCTTATCGACGAAATGTTCCACCCCGAATGCCGCGCATTAGGATTGGGCGAGGAACCCGTTATTGGCTCCGAAGGATTTAAAGAAGTGTATCGCTTTTTTAATGCAAATTATGATAATATACATATCAATGTCGACGAGGTATTTGTTGACGGCGACTATGCAACCACTATTTGCACCTTCACCGCTAATTATAAACCAACCAATGCCCCGGTTAAATTTTGCGGCACATCAATAACCCACATCGTAAACCAACAAATTACAGATGCCTGGAACTTTTTCGACTTTTTGACGCTAAATGTGCAGATTGGAAAAATAAGCAAGGAGCAATTAGTATAACTGGCATTTGTTATGTCGAGGATTTACTTAATTTCAAGAAATAGTTTCTAAGAAGATGTCACATTTCTACCTCACTACCGATCAACCAACAACCTGCCCCATCTGCGGAGCGAGAACAGATATAGTATCCAACTTTTTGCATACTATTCTTCAACTATCCATAAACGAATGTTTAAATGCCCAATGTAAACACGTATTTTTCGAGGTAGAAGATAAAACCAGTGATTAAAGTAACCTGCGCTCTTATAATAGACCTTCAATCCCGCATTCTGGCCGCCCAACGAAGCCAAGTTATGAGTCTGCCTTTAAAATGGGAGTTTCCCGGTGGTAAAATAGAACCCAATGAAACACCCGAAGATTGCTTGATCAGGGAAATTAAAGAAGAACTGCATGTTGAAATTAAAATTATAAAAGCCCTACCACCTAATACCCATATCTATCCTAAAATAACAATTGAACTCATCCCTTTTATTTGCGAGCATATTAGTGGCGAAATAATATTAAAGGAACATGCTCAATATCGATGGCTGCATACAAATGAATTGTTAGCTTTGGATTGGGCAGATGCTGATGTGCCCATTGTAAAACATTACTTAAACCTTTAAAATGCCAACAGTTGAATTAGGCCTGTACGAGCAATTGATCAATAAACTTATTGCTAATAAGTTAGGGCTGTTGAGCACTGAATCTTTCTTTATTAAAAGGACCCAACTGGATAAGGAAGAAGCTGCAAGGTATTTAAGCCTGTATTTATCCGAAACCATAAAATTCGCCTTAAATGAAATTAAGGACGATGATAAAACGCTTAAGCAAATTGAACTTTCCAATAAAATTATTCAACTATTAATTGATGAATTGCCGGGTATCAGCCTTTCGGATAACCTGATTGATAATGAGGGAAAAATATTAGATGCCGTTTTCTCCAAATTGGATGCTCCTTTTGCCGATTTTAATAATCGGATTAAGGAGATCACGCCTTATACCAGACTAAGTCAAAGCGAATTATTTACGGGTAACAATGTTGGTATTTCGTTGGAAAGCGAGATAAAAAAAGAAATTCTTTCATCCGATGAAATTTGCTGGCTGGTATCCTTTATCAAATATTCGGGTATTAGGATTTTTAAAGAGGAATTAGAAGAGTTTACAAATAGTGGAAAAAGGTTAAGGATCATTACCACCTCCTATATGGGTGCAACAGATGTAAAAGCGATTGAGTTTCTGTCCAATTTAAAAAACACAGAAATTAAAGTCTCCTATAATTCGGATCATGAACGCCTGCACGCCAAGGCCTATTTGTTTTTAAGAAATACAGGATTTACTACTGGATATATAGGGTCTTCCAACATTTCAAGATCAGCCTTAACCAATGGGTTGGAGTGGAATTTGAAAGTAACATCCAAAGAAATCAACCACATTGTTGATAAGTTTAAAAAGACCTTTGAAACCTATTGGGTTGATAAAGATTTTGAGCATTATGAGTTTGGTAAAGACAAACAGAAACTTACTGCTGCTTTAAAACAACAAAGTTCATATGATAAGCAAAGCATAACCAGTTTTTTTGATTTAAAACCGTTTCCTTATCAGGAAGAAATTTTAGAAAAATTACAGTCGGAAAGAATTGTACACAACCGATTAAAGAATTTGGTTGTGGCTGCTACCGGAACGGGCAAAACGGTAATATCCTCTTTTGATTATCGGGACTTTAAAAACAACAATCCACGGGCAAGGCTTTTATTTGTTGCTCATCGTAAAGAAATATTGGAGCAAGCCCAACAAACATTTCGGCATGTATTAAAAAATGCAAACTTCGGCGAACTTTGGGTTGATGGGCAAGAACCCGACAATTATGAATTTGTATTTGCTTCGGTGCTAACCTTGGCCAATCAAATCAGTAAACTTTCGCTATCTCCTAACTTTTATGATTTTATCATCATTGATGAAGTACACCATATAGCGGCATCAAGCTATCGCCCTATCCTTGCTCAATTTACGCCTAAGGTTTTGTTAGGCTTAACAGCTACGCCAGAGCGGAGCGATGGTGAAGATATTTTAAAAGATTTTTGCGATGTAATTGCTGCCGAAATCCGATTGCCAGAGGCACTCAACAGAAAGTTGCTATCACCGTTTCAATACTTTGCCTTATCGGATAATGTTGATTTATCAAAACTATCCTGGAAAAACGGCAGGTATGAAATTAATGAATTAACAAAGCTTTATACTGAGGATGACAGGCGACTTAACGACATTATAAATAATTGCGATAAGTACCTCACCGACGTACACGATGTAAGGGCATTGGGCTTTTGTGTAAGTATGGACCATGCGCGATACATGGCCGAGAAGTTTAATATGGCCGGTTTAAAGGCAGATTATTTAACGAGCGAAAACTCGGTTAACAGGGCCGAGATCAGGGAACGGCTGCGCAATAAAGAAATCAATTACCTGTTTGTACGTGATATTTTTAACGAGGGTGTTGATATACCAGAGATTGATGCCGTGCTATTTTTACGACCGACTGAAAGCCTTACGATATTTCTACAACAATTGGGGCGAGGCCTGCGTCTTGCTCCAAACAAAGACTGCTTAACCGTTTTGGATTTTGTGGGCAACGCCCGGCCAGAGTACGACTTTGAACACAAGTTTAGAGCCTTAGTAGGCAAAACCCAAACTTCAATAATTAAAGAGATTGAAGACGAGTTTCCACATTTACCCTTAGGTTGTTCCATCGTATTAGAAAAGAAAGCCAAAGAAGTGATCCTGAGAAACATTAGGGCTGCAATTGGCTTTAACAGACGGCAGCTGATTATTAAAATACAAAACTTTAAACATCAGTCAACGCTAAAATTAACATTGCAAAACTTCATTGAGTTTCAACATATCGAACCCCAACTGATTTATAAAAAAGATAATTGGAAAAGACTTTGTGTTGAAGCTGGAGTAATTGAAAATTTCATCGAACCGAATGAAATCGAAATAACAGGTTGTATAAAAAGACTGTTAAGATGTAATTCGATCAGCTATCTGAAATTTTTACGTGCCCTAATTGAAAGTAATTTTGATATAAGTGCTTTAAATGAAGAGCAGAACCTGATGCTTTTGATGTTTCACTATGATGTTTGGCAAAAGGCTGGTCCGCAGTTAGGGTTTAAATTGTTAAAAGATAGTATCAAACAGCTTTCGAAAAATCCGGTCATGATATCGGAACTATTGGAGGCGATTAATTACCTGATTTCGAAAGTCGACTTTATCGAAAAAGATATGGATCTGGATTTTCCGCTACCGTTAAAAGTTCACAGTCGATATAACCGAAGCGAAATATTAGTCGCAATCGGTCTGCACAAATTTGATAAAGCATCATCCAACAGGGAAGGTGTCGCTGCTAATAAGGAGCTGAATATGGAGTCGTTATTTGTCACACTCAAAAAATCGGAGAAGGAATATTCACCGTCTACCTTATATGATGATTATGCCATCAACGAATATTTATTTCATTGGCAATCTCAAAATGCCACAGCGCCAGAATCGGCTAAGGGCATATCCTATATCAATCACAATACGCAAAATAAAAGGATTTTGTTATTCGTCCGCGAGCAGAATGATGATGAGTTTGGTTTTACCATGCCCTACGTATTTTTAGGCGAAGCCAATTACATCAAATCAAGCGGTTCAAAGCCTATGAACATCGAGTGGCAACTAAATGAGCCAATGCCGGCATACATCTGGAAGGAAAGTGGAAAGTTGGCTATTGGCTAAAGTTCACTTATCTCCGATTGCCCACTCCAAACCATCCCCCTAAATTGCCGTATGGCAAACATCCAATTCAATTACCTGTATCGCGATGCCGGTAACTATAAAAAGTATGGCTCGATAATCTTCGCCAACCCTGACAATATCAGCCTGGCAGAACTTTCCACTCTCATCCAATCCAAACTGGTTGACCAAACCTGGTTTTACCACAACCACTGGCATTTGCCCAATCTGCGGGAAACCTTCGATCCTGAAATTGACCCCACCTGGCATGAGTTTGAAAATGTGAGACATTCCCATGAGGCAGCGGACAGTAAAATGGAGCTATTGGCGTTTATGGAACTAATAAAAAACACGAAAGAGGTTTATTGAGGGTAAAGCTTGTAAAAACGCCGATTCCAGCATATCAGACCATTTTGCCAACGTCGGTAAAATGGTCATAATTGACCGTATCGTGGCCCGCAATTGAAAGACCTTAAGCGTTAACTCACCCGCGTGTACACAAATAAAAAAGTGCAGCCTGCACCGTTAGGTGCTACCTGTTTGTAGAAAAAGTATACCCATTAACCTTTGCCTCGTAGAGGCTACCCCCTTCAATAGCAATATTATTTACCTTGTTAATTGGGGGTTGCACCTCCGGAGCAAACTTGTTTTTATTCAAAATTGCTACAAATAGGTAGCACCTAACGGTGCATACTTATTTTTGTACACATAGTAGGCTCGGGCCTTCCTGCTAAGCAAACCATCCACGTCCAACCCACCCGGCCCCTCAGCCTCCTCCTTCGGATAATACTAATTTAACGGTAAATTATTTAAACAATAAAAGCGCGCATACACAAAATATGACTGAATGTTTTTAATATTTTGTATTTTCGGGGATTAATTTTATTAATCAGGTGTTATTATTTTTTTCCTAAATGTGGAATTGCGTGTTAACCCATTGCCGGCTTAATTAATTTAAACAATACCATGCGAACTGACGAGATTATTGCGAAAATAAATTCTTTCCTGTCTGAAGAATTTGAGGTAGATATAGATACAATTACCCCCGGCGCGGTTTTAAAAGATACCCTTGGCCTTGATAGCCTGGACTATATTGACCTTGTGGTGGTAATTGAAACCAATTTTTCGTTTAAAGTACAGCCCGAGGATTTTGCCGCTATTGTTACCTTCCAGGATTTTTACGATTACGTAGCCATTAAAGTACAGCCAAAGGAGCTTGTTTAAATGTCGTCCTGGAAAGGAAAATCTAAAGGGAAACCCTGGGGGTATTCCATTTTTCTGGCTATCTTAAAACTGGCGGGTGTTGGCCCTGCTTACTTTCTTTTAAGGTTTGTTTCCTTTTACTATGTTGTTTTTTCGTACCGGTCGTCAAAAAGTATTTATTACTATTTTCACCGGCGGCTGGGGTATTCGCGCATAAAAGCCTTGTTTAAGGTTTATCAAAACTATTACATTTTTGGCCAAAGCATTATCGATAAGGTGGTTGTAATGTCGGGCATCCCCAATAAATTCACTTTTGAGTTTGATGGCAGGCATAACCTGGATGAAATAGCCGGTATGGGTAAGGGTGGTTTGCTGTTAAGCGCCCATATAGGCAGCTGGGAAATTGCAGGCAACCTGCTTAGCACTATTGATACCCGTATTAACATTGTGATGTACGATGGCGAAGACCAGCAGATAAAGGCCTTTATGGAAAAGGTAACCGGCAAATACAGCGTTAACATCATTGTGATTAAAAACGACCTTTCGCACATCTTCAAAATAAACGAAGCTTTTCAGCATAATGAGCTGGTATGCATGCATGCCGACAGGTACCTGGAGGGCAATAAAACCATCACCAAAAATTTCCTGGGCCGGGATGCTAAATTCCCCCTGGGTCCGTTTGTTTTGGCGGCTAAATTCAAGGTCCCGGTAGCCTATGTGTTTGCCATGAAGGAAACCAGGTTTCATTATCATTTTTATGCCAGTACAATAAAGGAATATTTACATTTGGGCAAAGAAGCCGGGATGGAGCAAATGACGGGCGATTTTGTAGGAGAGATGGAAAAGTACGTGAAAAAGTACCCCGAGCAATGGTATAACTATTATAACTTTTGGCAATAAAAACAAGTTGATGAGAGGAACTGTTCAAATAAAGTGATGAAACCTGTTTTTATTGTTGCCGATAATATCCTGTCGCCGGTTGGCGATACTGCTGCCGAGAACTTTGAAAGGCTAACCCAAAATATTTCGGGCGTTAAACAACATGCAGGTGGCCACAGGTCGGATGTGCCTTTCTATGCTGCCTTATTTGATGACGACCACCGGTTTATAACAGGCGAAAATAATTATACAAAATTTGAGCAACTGCTTATCGCCTCGGTTACCGATGCTTTAAAAGATAGCGGGATTGACAGTGCCGATAAAAAAACGGTACTCATCATCTCCACCACCAAGGGCAATATCAGCCTGCTGGAAACCGCTGCCGATGACCCGGAACTAACCCACCGTATTGCGCTCACCACTTCGGCAAAATTAGTTGCCGAAAGTTTGGGTTTTGTAAACCAGCCGTTAATTGTTTCGCATGCCTGTATCTCGGGCCTGGTGGCGCTCATTACAGGTATGCGTTTACTGCAGACGGGCCAGTATGAAAACGCTGTTGTTGTAGGCGCCGATGTGATCACGAGGTTTGTGCTGTCGGGCTTTCAATCGTTCCAGGCCATAAGTCCCGAACCCTGCAAGCCATTTGATGCCCTGCGCAATGGTATTAACTTAGGCGAAGGCGCGGGTACGGTTATCCTGTCATCAAACCTCAGATATGCCGATGGTATAAAACTGGCGGGTGGTTCTATCAGCAATGATGCCAACCATATCTCGGGCCCATCCAAAACCGGCGAAGAACTTTTTTACGCGATAGAAGCCGCTTTAAAAAGCGCGGACGTTAAGGCTGATGCTATCGACTTTATATCGGCCCACGGCACCGCAACCCTTTATAACGACGAGATGGAAGCAAAGGCAATAAACCTGGCGGGGATGCAGGCTATCCCGGTTAATAGTTTAAAAGGATATTACGGGCATACCTTAGGTGCATCGGGTATTATTGAAACCATTATAGCCGCCCACTCTTTAAAACAAAATGTAATTATCCCCACAAAAGGGTTTAGTCAACCGGGGGTAAGCCAGCCCATTAATGTTGCCGCCGAATTGCAGTATTTGACTTTAACCAACTGCCTTAAAACGGCATCGGGTTTTGGGGGATGCAACGCGGCAATTGTACTTACTAAATAAAAGCTGAAAGCAAAATGCATAAAGCCGAAAGCAATTAAATATAAATAGCAACAAATATTGATAGCGAGCCAACATATCACTTCTCGTTGCGTAATCAGCCATAATGTTGTTTACAGCAATGGCAAGCCTTTGTTTGAAAACAAGGAAACGGACGCTACTGCTTTTCTGCTTTCGGTTTACCAGTTTTTGGAGGTAAAGTATCCTAAGTTTTACAAAATGGATAACCTATCAAAAATGGGTTTGCTGGCTGCCGAAGTTTTATTGAAAAATAAGCCAATCGATGGGCTGTATAAGGAAAATGAAACCGGTATTGTATTAAGCAATGCCAACTCCAGCCTGGATGCCGATATTAAATATTATGAAGGGGCTAAAACTGTTGCCAGTCCGGCGCTGTTTGTTTACACATTGCCTAATATTGTTATCGGCGAGATCAGCATAAAAAACAAGTTTAAGGGCGAGAACGCTTTCTTTGTTTTTGACACTTTCGATGCTGCGTTTATAGCGCAGTACGTAGCATATTTGCTAAATAATAATATATTGCAGGCATGCATCTGCGGCTGGGTCGACCTGCTGAAGGAAGATTACAAGGCCGTTTTGTACCTGGTAGAAAAACGGGAAAACGATACATCGGTACCGTTTACTGCAGAAAACTTAAACAAAATTTACCTGTCGGATACAGAAAAAACCGGCGAAGATATTGGGAGCATAAAATGAGTAAAACTGTTTTTGTAGCGGGCGTAGGCGTAATTTCGGGCATTGGCAACAATACCGCCGAATGCCTCAGCGCGCTCCAAAACAGCCAGGCAGGTATCGAAAAAATCAGGTACCTGGAAACTGCTCACAAAGATGATTTCCCGGTTGCCGAGGTTAAACTAAGCAATGATGAACTGGCGAAGCTATCGGGCTTTGGTCCGGGTATGAGCCGCACGGCTATGCTGAGTTTAATAGCTGCAAGAGAAGCATTGGCTAACGCGGGGATTGAAAATTTTGCGTCTTTACGTACAGGCTTTATATCGGCCAATACCGTTGGCGGCATGGATAAAACCGAAGACTTTTTTGTTCAGTTTATGGCTAACCCCAAAGCCGGCCGCTTAAGGAACGTAGTTAACCACGAATGCGGCAAGGTTACCGAACTTGTGGCCGATGAGCTGGGGATAAAAAACTATGTAAGCACCATCAGTACTGCATGCTCATCATCGGCAAACGCCATTATGTATGGCGCAAGGCTTATCAAAAATAATATACTGGATGTGGTTATTGCCGGCGGCACTGATGCTCTTACCCGTTTCACGCTGAACGGTTTTAACACCCTCATGATACTCGATAACCAATATTGCCAGCCCTTTGATGCCAACAGGAGGGGATTGAACCTTGGGGAGGGTGCGGGATATATCACTTTGGTATCTGAACGGGTTGCGGCGAGGCTTCAAACGGATCTGTACGGAACCCTAAGCGGCTATTGCAATGCCAACGACGCTTACCACCAAACGGCTTCATCGCCCGACGGAACGGGCTCCTTTATGGCCATGCAGGGCGCTTTAAAAATGAGCGGTTTAAAACCCCGGGATATCGGCTACATTAACCTGCATGGCACCGGCACACAAAACAATGATAACTCCGAAGGGACAGCCATAAAACGGCTGTTTGAGCCGCATTACCCTAAAATGAGCTCTACCAAATCGTTCACCGGGCATACGCTTGGCGCATGCGCAGGTATCGAGGCGGTATTTTCGGCCTTATCGGTTCAGCAGGGATTGATCTATCCAAACCTGCGCTTTGAAACCCAAATAGCCGATCTGCCTTTTGTACCCGAAACCAGCTATAGTAAACAGCCGGATTTAAAACATGTGCTCTCCAACTCCTTTGGCTTTGGCGGTAATTGTTCATCACTGATATTTTCAAAATTGCTGGATTGATATGTATATACGTGCAACAGGAAATATATCGCCCCAAAAAACATTCGGAAACGTACCGTTCCTGGCCGAGGTTGTTGCTTATGAGGGTAACCGCTTAAGCTGCATTACACCCGATTACAAAGAGCTCATCGATCCAAAACTCATCCGCCGCATGAGCAGGGTGATTAAAATGGGGGTTGCATCGGCGATGGCTTGTTTAAAGGAGGCCGGACTAACCTCGCCGGATGCCATCATTACCGGCACCGCTTATGGCTGCCTGGAAGATACAGGCGTGTTCCTGAGCAAAATGGTTGAGCGGGAAGAAGAGCTGCTTACACCTACATCGTTCATACAATCAACCCATAACACTATTGGTGCGCAGGTAGCGCTGCTGCTGCACTGCCACGAGTATAATAATACCTTTGTAAACGGCGGTTCATCTTTTGAGTGTTCGCTGTTAGATGGGCAAATGCTGTTGCAGGAGGGCGGGGCTAAAAATGTACTGGTTGGGGGTATTGATGAAATTACGGATATCAGCCATGGGATATTAAGCCGGTTTGGCCTGTATAAACAAGGCCCGGTTAGCAATCTTGATCTATACAAATCAACCTCAAAAGGAACCATTGCCGGCGAGGGCTCCACATTTTTCCTGCTCACGAGTGAGGCCTCAGGTAATGATCTTGCGAAGCTGGATGCTATAGCTACCTTTTATAAACCAGGCAGTTTTGCAGTAATTGAACAACAGGTGGCAGCTTTTTTATCGGCACAAAATATCAGTATCGATGATATCGACGTCATCATAACCGGCAAAAACGGGGATGTTAAAAATGATGCAGTGTACAATCATTTAGGTGAAACCCTGTTTAATAAAAACACAGTTTTCAACTACAAGCATTTGTGTGGTGAGTATCCAACATCTTCGGCGTTTGCTTTATGGTATGCTGCCCAAATCATCAAAACAAATAGCGTACCGGGAACAGAGCACACGGCTCCGGTAAAAAAGGCGCTCATTTACAACCACTACCAAAACAGCTATCATTCCCTAATGTTGCTATCGGCGTGCTGACATTCAAAAACACCAATATTGCATTGATTGTCCTGCTGGCTTTAACCATTTGGGCTGATAAAATGTATGGTATAAGCTGGCTGGTGTATGTTGCCATCATATTTATTTATGCGCTCATTGTCGCTTCCGGCTGTTATTTTGTAAACTCCGGTTTTTTTATGCCGATGTACTGCTCGGCAAAAACTACCGAAAAGGTAATAGCAATTACTTTTGACGATGGCCCGGTTGCGGATGGGACACCCGAGGTTTTACAGATATTAAAAGAGGCCAATGTTGAAGCAGCTTTTTTTTGCATTGGTAGCCGGATGGCGGGTAATGAAGAGATCATTAAACAGCTGGATGCCGAAGGCCACATTATAGGTAACCATAGCTTTACACATGCTATGCTGTTTGATATGTTCCCGGCAAAACGGATGTTAGCAGAGATGCAGCAGATGGACAGTGATCTGTACCGGATTATCGGCAAAAAGCCAAAGCTATTTCGCCCGCCTTTTGGCGTAATGAACCCTAATTTGAAAAACGCAATAGTTAAAGGCGGGTATGCCCCTATTGGCTGGAATGTACGCTCCTATGATACCATGAGTAAAGATGCTGATAAGTTACTTGAAAAAGTAAGTGCTGCAACCAAGCCGGGAGCTATATTCCTGTTTCATGATACCTGTAAAAACACCATCACTATGCTGCCCCGGTTTATTGAATTTGCCCAATCAAAGGGGTATAAAATTGTACGGGTAGATAAAATGCTGGGCCTGCAGGCGTATGCCTCCCGGGGGTAACAATTTATTTCTTTTACTGATTATAAATAAACAGGTGTAATTATACTTATTCCCAGTTTTCCTGCAATTATAGATTTGGTGGCCATTCTATAAAACAGCGAATGATCAACAACTCCGGGAATTAATTTTAGTTGTGTGTTCATTTTTTTTGGCTCTATGAGGGTGGCAAAATGTATATCAGCCAGCAAATTGCCATTTTCTGATATAACGGCGCCATCCTTTTGGTTACTCATGCGTAATTTTACAATAACGCCGGGGTAAGCCAATTTCAACCGGTGAAGAACCACCTGTAAAGCCTGTGGTAATATTTCAATTACAACAGGATAAGTATTATCAAGCTTGTTCGCAAACTTCCCTTCATCTCCCATTAAAATAAATTCATCGGCCATTGAAGCAAGTATTTTTTCGGTGGTATGGATCCCGCCTCCACTTTTTAAGGCATTAAGTTCGGTGTCGAACTGATCGCAGCCATCAAAATATATATCTACATGCTTTAATAGTGAAGGGGATTGCACCCTCAACCCATTGTCCAACAATGCAGTTGTTGTTTTGAAAGATGATGAGGTAAAAATAAGCGAGTCGGCCAGGTCTTTTTTCTGGCATATCAGATTTATTAAGTGTGAAACCGTTGTACCGGCTCCTAAGCCAATGGTTTGTCCTGCCTGTATAAATTCCATAGCTGCTTTTGCAGCCTCAACTTTGTAATCGGTCATGATTTTTAATATAGCTTGTTAAATTAAACAAGCTCCCGCAATTAAAGTAATTCTGCCGGTAAAAATAAGTTTATTGGGTATGATGAAAGAAAACAGGGCCGCTAATAAATCGATTAGCTGTTTACAGCAAGGGATTGCTAAAATGCATTTTATTTTCGGCAAAATCACATAAGCCGCCCAGCAGCGAGCTAAGTTCTGCTCCTTTTGGGGCCAGTGTATATTCGGTTTTTGGAGGATTTGCCGGGATATAGCTTTTGTGTATGAGCTCATGTTGTTCCAAAAACTTTAGCCTGTCGGCAAGTATATGATCGCTGATGTGCTCTAAATCTTCCTTTAAGGCGGTAAAACGCGAGTTACCCTCCTCTATACTGAAAAGCACCTCGGTCATCCACCTTTTACTTAATAAATTGATAAGTTCATTTAGCGCACATTTCTCTTCCAGGAATGATTGATTATAAAAATTGGTCGAACTAAGTTTTCTTCCTGACATGCTAACTTTTTAATTAGGAGCTAATTACTTGATAAGATATTGAAACAAAACGTCATTTATTGTTCCTTTGAGATCTTGTTATATATATATCTACTAAGTACGAAAATCTAAATGATTTTATTGTACACACAAAATGAAAAATAATTTAAATAAAGAACAATTATGAAATACCGCAAGTTAGCAAACACAGACCTATGGCTTTCTGAAGTAACTTTTGGTGCATGGGCTGCCGGTGGATGGATGTGGGGAGGTACCGAGCGTAAGGAGGCTATTGATGCAATCAGGGCATCGTATTCACTTGGTGTTACCTCTATTGATACAGCCCCCATTTATGGGCAGGGCGCAAGCGAAGATATTGTTGGGGAAGCAATCAAAGGCTTACCTCGTGAAAGTTTCCAGCTATTAACAAAATATGGCATGCGCTGGGATCTTAAAAAGGGAGATTTTGCCTTCCATAGTAAAAAGAATAACGGAGATGATATCGACATTTACAAGTATGCCGGGAAGGAAAGTATTATTAAAGAATGTGAAGAAAGCTTAAAAAGATTAGGTACAGATTATATAGACCTGTACCAGATTCACTGGCCTGATACAACTACCCCAATTTCTGAAAGTATGGAAGCCGTTGAGAGGTTAATTGAACAGGGAAAAGTGCGTTATGCCGGGGTTTGCAATTACAACGCCGCCCAAATGGCCGAAGCCGAAAAGTATATCAACCTTGCATCAAACCAGGTGCCGTATAGCATGGTTAAACGTGCCATTGAAGATGAATTGGTGCCTTACTGCCTGCGCAATCAAAAATCTATTTTAGCTTATAGCCCATTGGAGCGTGGGCTTTTGACCGGTAAAATAAAACCGGGATACCAGTTTGCCAGCGGGGATCACAGAAAAGAAGTATCTTTTTTTAAAGATGAAAATATACAGAGAACGGATGATTTCCTGAACCTGATAAAGCCAATTGCTGCAGAAAAGCAAATTAAACTAAGTCAGTTGGTTATTTTATGGACCTTGCAACAGCCCGGGATCACAATTGCCCTGGTAGGAGCCAGGAATAGCGAACAGGCTATTGAAAACGCCCGTGCATTGGACACTGAACTGACTGAAGACGAATTGGCAATAATTTCAGGATACCTTAATCAACTGGAGCTGGTATCTTAATTTAAGATAGAGCCGCATTTTTTGCCAATTAGATTTAGTAAAACTAATATTGCTTTATTACACTTTGTTAAGTCAGCAGTACTAAGTGGTAAGTCATAAGCCGAATTTGTTCTTTTTTTGACTTAGAACTTAAGACTTTCGACAAAAGACAAGCGTCGGTACACTGTTGACACTACACTAACCGATTTATTAGTTAATGAAGGCTTTTTACTGATGTAGCGAAAAGTTAATTTTACCTTGAAAATTCAATCTGTCATGAATAAAAAAATAATTATCGCCTTTTGCCTTTGCATTACTGCCGTCGGTATGCTGCAGTCATTCAAGGTTGAAAAAAAAGGCTCTGTAATACATAAAAGCGGGGCAGTGAATGCCGGTTTAAAACTACCGGCCAACTTTAATGCCAGCATAATTGCTGATAATTTAGGTAATGCCAGGCACCTTGCTCTTACCCCACAGGGAGATATTTATGTGCATCTTGGAGGGCTTAAAAACGGGAAAGGTATTGTTGTATTGCATGATAATGGCGATAAGGCCGACATAAAAATAAGCTTTGGCTCTTTTAGCGGCACAGGCATCCGTATTAAAAGCGGATACCTGTACGCATCTTCTGACCGCGATGTTTATCGTTACAAATTAAACGGCAACAACGAAGTTACCGATCCGGAACACCCGGAAAAAATAGTTGGTAACCTGGTTACTAAAAGGGGACACAGAGCTAAGGCAATTGCATTGGATGATAACGGGAATCTATATGTAAACATAGGTGCCTATTCAAATATTTGCAGCGAGCTTGATCCGGAGAAAAAAGGATGCCCGATTTTAGATTCGGCTGGCGGCATCTGGAAGTTTAAAGCCGACCGGTTAAACCAAAAACAAAGTGATGGTGTACGTTTTGCAACCGGCTTACGCAATGTTGTAGGGTTGGATTGGAACCAGCAGAACAACCAGCTTTTTGTAATGCAGCATGGCCGTGATGCTTTGCATGACCTTTTTCCTAAGCTTTATACGGTTCATCAATCGGCTATTTTACCGGCCGAGTGTATGTATGCCCTGAAAGAAGGCGACGACGCGGGGTGGCCGTACATGTATTACGATGACGTAAAGCATAAAAAAATACAAGGACCTGAATATGGGGGCGACGGCGAAAAGGAAGCAGATGCTAAATACATAGATCCTGTAGCGGCTTACCCCGGTCATCTTGCACCTAATGGTTTGCTGTTTTACACCGGCAACCAGTTTCCCGAAAAATATAAAAATGGCGCTTTCATAGCATTCCACGGATCATGGAACAGGGCGCCCGAGCCCCAGGCCGGATATTTTGTGGTTTTTCAACCATTTAAAAATGGGAAGCCCGATGGACAATGGGAAGTATTTGCTGATGGGTTTGCGGGCACTAAGGAACAGGAAGCTGCCGGCAGAGCTGAACACCGCCCATGCGGCCTGGCACAAGGCCCCGAGGGATCATTATATGTAAGCGATGATTCAAAAGGAACGATTTACAAAATCACTTATAAAAAATAAATAATGAAGATTAAAATAGTTGGCTTATTACTGGCGTTATTCACCTTGTCCTCAACTCTTTTGCAGGCACAGGTAAAAAAGCCACAGCGCCGTTCAGCTTCTGCAACTTCTGTTTTGCGTGGGAAAATTGTATACACAAGTATTTGCCTGCCCTGCCATATGGCCGATGGTGGAGGGGTACAAAACATGAATCCGCCTTTAACTAAAACAACCTATGTGCTGGGGGATAAAGCTGCATTGATAAAAATTGTATTAAATGGGTTTAACGAAGATGTAGAGATAAACGGAAACACCTATTCAAATACAATGGCATCTCATGCTGATTTAAAAGATCGGCAAATTGCTGATGTGCTCACATACGTAAGGAGCAGTTTTGGTAATAAGGCAAGCGCTGTAAAGGTTGGCGAAGTAACAAAAGTAAGAGCGGCACTTAAAAGCCATTAGCAGCAAGGTGGCGCCCGTTTTTGAGCTAAAAAAACTTTCTAATCGCCAATAGCGCAAATAAAATAAAACTTACCCTGTCTGCAACGAATTGGCTTGTATAGCAGTCTTCTATATAAACCAATTTAAAGCATATGAAAAAGTATTTATTATTGTTTTTCCTTGCCGGCCAAACGGTGGCTGCTTTAGCACAGGATAATGAAGACAGAACACCATATCTTACAAAATCATTGGCAAACGATGCTATCAATAGCGTAATTGTAAACACATCGGCAGGTGGAATTATAGTGAGCGGCCGAAGCGGCGAGACACCCAGGGTTGAAGTTTACATCAGGGGGAATAACGGTCGTGAGCTATCAAAAGATGAGATCAAAAAACGGTTGGATGAGGATTACGACCTGAGTGTTGCTGTTGCCGGGCATGAAGTGCGCGCTATCKCAAAAAACAAGCACGAAAATTTTAACTGGAAAAAATCGATCAGTATTTCGTTTAAAATATACGTACCAACACAAACAGCTACAGATCTTAAAACCAGCGGCGGGGGCATAATTCTTGATAATTTAAAAGGGAACGAAACCTTTACTACCAGCGGCGGGGGATTACAGGTTGACAAGCTTTACGGAACTATTCGCGGCACCACATCAGGTGGCGGTATAATTGTATCCAATTCGGGCGATAATATTAACCTTCAAACCAGCGGTGGCGGCATTATTGCAAAAAACTGCACCGGTAAAATAAGACTTGAAACCAGTGGCGGCGGATTACGCCTCGAAAATTTAAAGGGAACCATCAACGCGCACACCAGCGGTGGCGGGGTTGATGGTACTAATATTGAAGGCGAATTAATCACCGGTACATCTGGCGGAGGAATTGACCTTAAACAAATGAATTGCAGCTTAAACGCCTCTACCAGTGCCGGGAGCCTACATGCGCAAATGAATAAGGTAGGTAAATACCTGAAACTGGACGTAAGCTCTGGCAATATCGACCTGGAACTACCATCAAAACAAGGGTTGGATCTTGATATCAGAGGTGACGCCATCGGCCAGCATCAATCCCGGATAAGTAACTTTAACGGCCAGTGGGAAAAAGACCATATAAAGGGAAGTGTAAATGGGGGCGGTATACCCGTAAGTGCAGATGCCTCCAGTGGAAGTATTAGTTTAAGGTTCAATTAAACAAGCAAATTCAAATCAATATAGCCAAAGCCTCAGATCGACAGATTCCGGGGCTTTTTGTTTTTTAATGTATTAATAAAAATTAGGTTCTTTTAAATAAAACTGTTTCATTGCAGGAGTAATAAATACGCTGCTTTTCTTAATAAATAATCCTATTTTATATTGCATGTATAATATTTTATTGCAATTTTTGTTTCTTAATCATTAAAAAATATTACAGGAGCAATACCATGAAAAAATTTAGCTATGTTTTAATGCTGATAGGGATTACTATCATT
>NZ_JBFUKF010000067.1:0-19114 GCF_056400985.1 Mucilaginibacter sp. P4_G9
GTATAACGATTCTTCCAAACAGAAAGGAATAGTTCCTGTACCATATCCATAGCTTCGTCCTCGTTTTGGATTTTTTTGATGGCGAAGGCTATTAATTTATCGGCATAACGCTCATATATTTCTTTGAACGCGCGGTGATCGCCACTTTGTAATTCCAGTAAAAGTTGATCATCGGGGTATTGCTTCACAAAAATTATTTTATAGGGCCAAAGTAACAGTATTGATGTTAAGGTAAATTTAAGTGTGTATTAATGCTTTAGAAAATCAAAAAAACAATCTGGCTAATTTATATGGCCGGGCATACAAAAATGGCGTTATATAAAAGCTCAAAAGCGGAATGCACCAAGCTCAAAACCAATACATTGATTTTCAATACAATTATATCAATTTATATGAAATTAATTAATATACTTATTTTTTTTTGTTCCGGGTACATTTTCTGTACTGGTTTATTTTAGCAGAATAACACCGATTGTACGGTTTATAGTTTTGAGGGTTCGAAAGAAATAAAAAGGGTAGATGAATGTGCGATGCCTTACTTTAGAAACGAGGAAAGTTACAGTTAAATAGAGTAATCATCCGGCTTGGAACCCAAAAGTTTTGCCTCTTGATAGCTGCTCTTTTTCGCCTGCTGTTGCGGTTTTGTTGCGTTTTTGATTTTATGACAATTCACAATTTATTGATTGTTAGATAGATGTGATTTTTTACTGTTTCACCTGTTGCGAACGCAACAGTTTTGGATATATAAAATGGATCCACACTGTAGCCCCCGTAAAAAATCTTTCGAACACCCAAGGTTTATAGGTGTTAAAAAAACAGATCGTAAATGGCGGGGATATAAAAAAATCAATACCTCAAATGAAGCATTCCAGAGATGGGCCATCACGAAGCCATTCGATGCTGTACTATTGCCGTAAAGTCATCAATATCAAAAGGCTTACTGATAAAATCATCCGCAGCCACTTCTTTAGCCAACAATTTACCATTATCGTGTGCAGACATAAGAAGAACAGGTATAGGTTGTGTAGCAACATCCGCTTTCAATTCGCTGCAAATATCAAGACCGCTGCCATCCGGCAGCATAATATCGAGGATAACCATATCGGGAGGAGAGGCTTCCGAACGCTGATGAAAAGCAGTTACGGAGCCATAACTCTGCACTTCAAAGCCTAAATCAACAAGCAGGTATTCAACTAAATTGCAGATATCGGCATTATCCTCAACCAGGTATATCGTTTTTTTCATTTTCCGGTGCCTTGCATTACAAACAATTATCTACATTAGTTGTTTGATTTAATTTTTTAAGGGAAGTGAAAAAAAGAACTCATAGCCTTTACCCTCTTCACTGGTTAGCACATAACCAATCACTTGCTGATACATAAAGCAACTTATATATGATTATCAGCAAGTTACAAGATTCGAGTAACAAAAATCCGGAGATTTTCAATATCCCATTTGTATCCACGCGTGTCAAACAAGCGACAGCAGAAAACAAGGCATCCAAAATCGATTTCGTTTCGCTTTCTGTTATCAACAAAACACTATTTAAAAAACTTCTTTAAATCCGTACTGCTAAGGTTTTCCTTTGGTGTAAAATCCTTACTACCGGCATAGTTCATCAGGCTATATTTAAGCTGTCGGGCCACCGGCCGATCCGCCAGGTTATGATGTATATCCATAGCGCAAATAATAAGCTTCCCGCTATCTACTTTGAATTCCAATATATCCGCCATATTCCTGTTCTTAAAAAAGTTATCTATAACACGCACTATTGGATGAGCCTGAAAAGGGAGCATATCAGTTATCATCGTTTTTGAACTGGTTACAAGATCCCACCATTGCCAGTCACTGTAATAAGCTGTAGGGAAATCAGCAAGGGCAGGATGGGCCGGGTTGATCAGCAGCCCCATGGTACCGGGCTGATCGGGAAAATGAACAGGACTCCAGAAAACCGGTGCAAAGCGCCCGTTAACACCTTTTATTGCCGCTGTATCAGGGTTCAGGACAACGTTCGCCCCGTTTTTCAACCAGCTCAAAGCACTATCTGCTGACGTTGTGAAGATCACGTTTTTTGGCACTTTGGGTAGTGTTGATGGATAAACCCATATCTTCCAGTGATTGCTGATAGGAGAATGAGCGAGACTCAACGTTACATCCAGCTGCTGGGCATAGGCTACTGAATTAAGATTGACGCTGAACTTACCAACCTTATATCCATTACCAACCGGGATTGCCTTTTTATCCAACTTTCCGCTAAACAGTATTTTCTTGTTTTTATCTGTTATCGACCAGACAAGTTCATCCGTTATAGTTTTATCAGAAAAATTCGCCATTTCTGCCGAAGCTGAAAATGTCTCGTTATTGGTGTAAGTGGCTTTTTCGAATCTAAGCAACGGAACTACAGGCCCGCAAAACCGGCGGAACTCTTTTGGTGTGATAATCCCTTTGCTATCCCAGAAAGCATTCAACAAACCCACAAGTGCAGTTCCCTGCCCGGGAAAATCATGCAGATCAAGTAACTGAAAACCGCCTACTCCCGATGTTTTGAGCGCCCGTTCAATTTCTTCTTTGTAAAGATCTGCGGATAACATCCCACTCGCTTTTAAATAAGCACCGGCGAGATTAAGCATCCCTTTATTCCGAAGATCATTGCGGATGGCCTTAAAATTCATGGGTTCGAGCACTCCTTTATATTTAGGAATTTCATCCAGGTCAGGATAAACAGAATATTGACCAACTTCATGAATCACCAGCGGTACTGGAATTCCTTCTACAGCTTTGCTGTAATCCGTTTTAAAATCAGGTACATTTGTATTGAAAATTCCTTGCCCCCGCACCCAGCCCTTATCTGTATACTGGGTTATAAAATAGTCGTCTGTCGGCTCCGGATGCTTACCGTGTCCATTTTGGAAACTGAAAGTCGTTGTTGTATAAAGACGCCTGCTATCCTTAGCTTTCAATTCCTTTACTAAACTCTGAAGCCAGTTAAAATCGCCTTCAAGTTCATTACCCATACTCCAGAAACAAAACGAAGGATGATTCCCGTAATTTTGTATTATCCGGGCGGCTTCTTCTTTAAGGTAAGATAAAGTTCCGGGATCTTTTCCAACCGTGAGGCTCCATAAGGGCAGCTCGACGTGCAGGTAAAATCCAATAGAGTCCGCCACTTTAAAAGCTGCTTCAGGAGGACACCAGGAGTGAAACCGAATATGGTTGAGGCCATATTGCTTTGCGGTTTTAAATACCTTCAGCCACCCCGCTTCGTTCATCGGCGGATGACCTTCCAACGGAAATATGTTACATTCCAGCGTTCCCCTTAAAAACAGCGGCCTGCCGTTGATCCGGAATTGACCTTTTGCTGAAGATACATCACGGAAACCAAACCGCTCTGTTCTGCTATCAACTACTTCGCCTGATTTGTTGATCACATCTATTTTAAGCTGATAAAGCCTGGGATTAAATTCATCCCAACTCCGGGCATCCTTTACTTTGATGATTAGCTTTGTATGCCATGAGCTATCGCCCGTAATCATGATATTCTGTGTATCCCCAACAACGTGCGACCCTCTTAATATTCTTGCCCTTACAAAGCTTTTTTTGTCTGCCCCCCCGGGTACAAATTTGATATTTGCTTCTACAGAGTTGGATTGCAGACTGGGGAATACCTGTACATTATCAATCGTTAAAGGCGGCCGGCCAACAATTTCCATTTTTCCGATTACGCCATTCCAGATTATTTGTGTGCCGTCGGTATAGGCATGGGCAAAGTCGTTGACACTAATATCATGTTGTTTCCTGTTATCTACCCGTAAGGTAATTTGATGCACTCCTGCTTTGAGCGGCCCGAAATCAAAAAATTGAGGAGCAATCAAACTTTCCTGAGCTCCAACCTGGCGGCCATCTATCCAGCAATCGGTTTTCCAAATCACACGTTCCAGTATCAGGCGGGCTGCCGTCATAGTATGCGGAATTGAGATAGTACGCTGGTACCAAACCGCACCGGTATACTCATGCTTCCTGGACAGGTGCATCATGACCGGTTTGTTAAGTGTCAAGGTATCTACCTGTACAGGTTTACCGATACCAGCATCATCCAGTGTTCCCGGTAAAGTAATTTTCCCAGACAATTCCTGTAAGTACCATTTTTCGGAAAGCCCTTTATCAAGTGAGTCTAATTTAAAGTGCCAGGTACCGGAAACAGGCAGCCGCCTGATTTGTGCAAAAGCCGTTACACCCCAAAATAGCATAGCAAATAAAACCAATGGTTTTCTCATGGAAAAATTCATCCTTCGTTATTATTGATAAGTTCCTGTTAAAGTAGTCACTGACCGCCCCTCCAATGTAAGCTTATTTGTAGTGACGGTTGATTTCTGCAAATTTTTGGAAGCGCTTGTTGTAAAAACATCAATATTTGCATTAGCGAGCTTGATAGCATTCGTATCAAGTGAATATTTTTTTTCGCTGCCACTGGTATTGATGATCACAATAACAAACTGTTTGGTCGCGGGGTTTTTATAAGCAGAAACCATTTGTGAACCGGCTGCAACAACAGGATCAGTGATATCACCGATAACTGCACCTACCCTGATCATTCCCGGCCTGATAAATCGTGAAAAATTACCCAGGCACCAAAGTTGCTTGGAATCTGTAACAATACCGTCGCTTTTCATGGCGTTCAGGTCATAACCGCCGGCAGGGTCATTTATATAAACCAGCCCATCACTATAATTATAAGTATCAACTGCCAGCCACCACTGCCATGAGCTTACGTTTGCAATAGTAAGATCACTGTAAACAACCTTGGCAACATACAGTCCGTAGTCAATACTCAGGTTTCGGGGGTACCCATTTGCCTGCCCGCAAATATCTCCCAGAATCCCAAATTCTGTTTGCCATAACGTAAGCGAAGGGGCTATACTATTACGCTTATTTACCACATTCTGCCGGTAATTCACAAGATCATTAGCAGGGCAGGTAGTAAAATAGCTATGTGCAGAAAGCAAGTTTGCTAAAGCAGGAACATCACCAATATAGTTAGATGAAGCCGCATTGAAGAACTGATTGATCTGGTCGCCGCGGTTATCACTATTATTTGCATCCAGGGAATTCCATTGATTTGCCTCACCAAGGGCGATCTTTGCAGATACACCGGCTGATTGGAGTTTAGGCCCCAAAATACGGATAAACTGTGCTATGTTATTGTTGGTTGCACCGGTACCTTCCTGGCTTGGTTTTTCACCCCAGTTCCATTGCGGCTCATTAAAAGGACTGACAAAACTAAATGGAGTGCCGGTACTTTGAAAGTGGTTTGCAACAGCAACAAGAAAATCGGCAAATGCTCCCTGCTTATCCGTTTTTAAATTAAGCTGGCTGTTTGCCAACCCAAATGCTTTGTTGTTTATAGTAAACTGTACTGGCGGCGAAACGGAAAACCCCAGAAAATTTTGAACACCCCGGGCTTTGGCTGCCGCAAGAAACCACTGTTGCCCTGCCTGCTTTGTCCAGTCGTACGTGCCGTCTGCATTTAAAAAACATTCCTCGCGCCGGTATTCATCGGGAATGCCGCTGGCAGCACCCTGCTCAAAACTTCCTGCCCCTATATTAAAACGCCAGAGCGATAGCCCAATACCTTTAGGATTTCCATTCGCATCATTGTCCATGCTGAAAAGATAGTCAGCAATCAGGTTCTTTTTAGTAGAATTAGCCCATTTACCCACAAATTTTGTTGTCCAGCAATCGGAGGCACCAAAACTGCTGATGGTTTGTTTTTCATCCTGGAGGTTAATAGTAATTTTTACTTCGGCCTTATTACAGGTATCTACACCATTTGCATAGCAATGATTGTCCGCTTCCGGCATCACTGTTTTTTTGCTGCATCCAAATGAAGCAGTAAAGAGCAGGAGGCTGAGCGAAATAAGGCTAAAACGTATGTGTTGCTTCATTTTGTATGAATAAGCCGCCTGCTTACGCAGACGGCATTTCGATAAACTAATAACCGGAATTTTGTGTAATTCTTCCCTGTGAGGCAATAATTTCTTTGGAAGGTATTGGCCAAAGATCGTGTTTTCCGGCAACAAAACCTGCGCCTTTATTCTGAGGTTCGTTTAGATTGGTAGTTTCGTAAGGATCTTTGCTTTGCTGCGTATTGTATTTAACAAAACTTCCATTAGGCCCCATGATACTATTGATCACCGGCTGACCGGTTTGATCTTTCCACCTCCTGATATCATATAACCTATCTCCTTCAAGCGCAAGTTCAAGTCTGCGTTCGGTACGAACCGCATTAATAAGATCCCACCCGCTGAGGTTCATGTTTGTAGATAGGCCCACCCTGTCTCTAACTACTTTTAAAGATTGCAAGGCCTGCTGACTTTGTTGCTGCATAGCTGCTGCTTCGGCGTTCATTAAATAAACGTCGGCGAGCCTCAGGTAAATATGGTCTTTTGAAAACGTCCCGTTTGGTGTGCGTTCCGATCTGGGTATATAAACTTTGCGATTGTAACGGGCCGATTTGCATTGTGACGGATTGGCATTAAATGAAGTATTTGCAGGATCACCGATCACGGGGAAATGGTGACGAATGATTGTCCAGTTCAGCCTAACGCTATCACCCTGCGCCTTAAATGCATTCTCCAGATCGCTGGTAGGGGTAAAATAGCCCCATCCACCTTCTGTTCCAGGCATTGATGTGGTCGGAAAAACATTACCCAAATTAGGATACTGGGTCGAATACTGGTACTGGATTTCAAATATTGATTCTTTACCATTATAATTTGTAGTCTGCCATATATTACCATAAGAGGTTTCCAGCGTATAGTCTCCCGATGCAATAATCTGCCCGCTTAAACTCTGTGCCTCGCTCCAATTTTCGGTATACAAATCAATTTTGGCAAGCAAGGCCTGTGCAGCTCCCTTTGATACCCGGAATTTGTTCGTGGTACTGTATTGAGATTTTGAAGGAAGAATGCCAATAGCACTATTCAGATCCTGTTTGAGAAAACTATAAACTTCTGCGGCACTTGTTCTTTTGTAATCGTTTTGCTGAGGCGAAAGCGTTTTGGTAATCAAAGGCACATCTCCCCAGTTTCTTACAAGCTCGAAATATTGAAAAGCGCGCAGAAATTTTAATTCTGCAATCAGCCTCTGTTTTGTTCCGTCATCAATTTTCGCATTCTGCAGGCCTTCCATGGTAGCATTGAAAAGGTAAATACTTTTGTATAGTTCTATCCAATGTGCCTCTACCCTGTCATTCTCCGGGTTAAGCGTGTAATGCGCAGCTTGCACGGCTGTACCCTGGCCGCCATTAATACCTACCCACTCGTTATCTGAAGCGGCTTCGCCGCCAACCTGCTTCCACCATTGTGTTTGCCACCAGTCATCAAAATCAATGTATTTGTAACTGGCAAGTGCGGCTCCGGTGGCTTCGTCTACGGTGTTGTAATAAGTGCCCGACTGAATAGAGTTCCCGTAAGGTTCCTGCTCGAGGAAACTTTTTTTGCAGCTTGTGATAGCGGCCACAGCCAGTATCAGCATTGTATATTTTAAACGTTTCATTTTGTTTTTTGCTGAGTGTTAAAAGTTTGCGTTAAATCCGACATTGAAAAATTTAGGGATAGGATTCTGCCCGTTATCAATTCCGTAACGCAGTACCCCACCAAAAGGAACTTCCGGATTTAACCCATCATATTTTGTGATAGTGAAAAGATTCTGTGCAGAAATGTAAACCCGTACTTTGGCAACACCGCCAAGCGCTTTAGTTGGTACTGTATATCCCAGCTGCAGCAGTTTGTTCCGCACATAACTTCCATCTTTTATAAAAAAGCTGGAGTTGTTTGAAAAATTACCATTTGGATCTGAAAGGCTTAATATTGGGTAACTGTTGGTACTTCCCGGCCCGCTCCAAAACTTTTTCTCGCTGCCGCTTATAAAATTGTAATTATAAATAGGATTCATCCGTACAAGGTAGTCATCGGCAATTTTGTTGCCGAAGGAACCATAAAACTCCGCGCGGATATCAAAGCCCTGGCAGGCAGCTTGAAGGGTTAAGCCTGTAGATATTTTAGGATAAGGGTTCCCTATTGATGTCCGGTCATTCAGATCAATTTTATTATCGCCATTAACATTTTTATACATGAAATCGCCCGGCCTTGCATTTGGCTGCAATACGGCACCATCAGCGCCTTTATAATTCTGTACATCCTGCGCGGTTTGGAAAACGCCCATTACCTGGTATCCATAATAGCCACCAAGGATATCCCCAGCTGCAGTTTTAGTTCTCCTGGTTGACTGGAATACATCATTAGATATCTCATCATAAAGCACCTGGCCCTTCAGGTCAACCGCTTTGGAGAGAAAATGCTGCAGGGTTAATCCTATACCGTATGATAATTTGCCGATATTGTCTTTATAGTTTATGGCAACCTCATAGCCACTGGTTCTGATACTGCCCACATTAGTATAAATAGTAGGAATGTAGCCTTGAGGATAACCCAGCGACGGCTGCACAGGAAGGTATAACAACATGTCTTTGGGTGACCGCCAGTATTTATCAGCGGATACAGACAGCTTGTTGTTGAAGAAATCTGCATCCAAACCAATGGTCACGTCCTGTGTGGTTTCCCATTTGATATCAGGGTCTGGCACGTTGGCGGGAACATAGCCATAAATCCTGCTTCTGTCTCCATTGATATAATCAGAAAGCCCCAATGTACTTTCGTAAGCACCAGGTCCGCCGGGCAGGTTGCCACCTACACGACCGTAAGAAGCTCTCAGTTTTAAATAGTTGAGCCACTTTACATTCTTCATAAATGACTCATTCGAAATCACATAAGCACCCGAAACTGTAGGAAAATAGCCCCAGCGGTTTTTGGGAGATAGCAGCGACGATCCGTCTGCCCTGAATGAACCGGTTAAATAGTAAGTCTCATTAAAATCATAAGAAACCCTTGAAAAATAAGAGTTCATCTTACCAAAAGGGCCTGCACCCGGCTGGTGCGTGCCGCTGCCGTCTGCAAGTACAGCGCCTGCCGAAATATATCGGTAGGGCTCAGCATCATAAGAAATGTCCTGGCGGAAAACATATGTATTATTGTAGGTGTAGCTATCAGCCGATTGGCCCGCAAGGATGTTATAATGGTGCTTACCGATTGCCCCGATATAATTGATGGTATTATCAATTTGCCAGCGATAGTTAACCACCGTATTTTGAGAAACACCCGATTTATCGTTCCTATCCTGCGGATCGATGAAATATTTAGGATTATAATTGGTTTGATTCAGCGAATTATAAAATCCGGAAAGGCTCGTCTTAAAGGTCAGRCCTTTTATGGGTTTGATCTCCAGGTATGTCGATCCTTGGGTGCCGAATTGCTTGGAGTTATTGAAATCACGGGCCATTGCGGCAACAGGATTATTGATATTGTTGAAATTTGACCTGGTAAACTGGCTGTATGCCGGATTATAGGCTGTAGAGTTCCAGCTTGGATTAGACGAAGCATAAGCGGCAACATCGGATTGCGTTTGAGCCGCAGACTTGGTGACCGCCAGGTTTGGCGCAATTGACATCACATTGAACAGACTTGCTCCGCCGCCATTGCCATAAGTCTCGAAACGAGGCGCCAGGTTTACACCGATTTTAAACACTTTAGATATTTCATAGTCGATATTGAACCTCGTTGTAATTTTTTGGTAATCGCCGGTACCGCGTTGCGCATTAAAATTCGTGGTCTGGTCGAAATAGCCTGCGCTGCCGTAAAATGAAAGTCCATTCTTAGCCCCCGAGGCACTCACATTATAATTATGTGTATAAGCATTTTTTATCGACGCTTTCCACCAGTCTGTGTTAATATTGCTCACCGCCCCGGCAGGAGGTAATGTTTGGTTATTATTTGCATACACTTGTTTATAAAAGCTAACATATTCGTCAGTTTGGGCCAGGTTAGGATTTACCCAATGGCTCATACCGGAAGTACCATTGAAGTTGATCTGAGCTTTGTCTTTTCCCCTTTTGGTTGTTATCAGTAATACGCCCTCGCCGCCCCTGGAGCCATAAATAGCAGTTGCCGCGGCATCCTTCAATACGTCCACCTTATCGATATCAGAAGGGTTGATATCGTTTAGACTGCCAAAAGAGGTTATTACACCATCCACGACGATCAAGGGGTCGCTTGAACCGGTAATGGTGGCAAAACCCCTAATTAATAATTTGGGTTGAGCACCGGGATATCCTCCGCCCTGGAAAACCTGCAACCCCGGTACCTTTCCTTGTAAGGCGTCTGCAACATTGCTGGTGGTTGTTGGCGCAATATCTTTGGTACTTACCGACGAAACCGCTGTAGTTACACTTTTGCGGGTAATGGTTTGGTAGCCGATAACTACGGTTTCATTAAGCATATTATCGGATGGAGTCAGCTTTACGTCGTATTGTTCCGAATCGCCTACGGGCACTTCTTTTCGGGTAAAACCGATATAGCTAAACACAAGGACATCTCCAGTTTTCGCATTTAACTTAAAAGTGCCGGCAGCATCAGAAACCGTTCCGCCATTGGAGCCTTTCAGGGTAATACTTACTCCTATAAGGGCTTGATTGGTGTTATCCGTCACCCGTCCTTTGATCAACCTGGTTTGAGCGAAAGCCAGGTTACATAAGAACAGGAGCAACACCGAAATTTGTGTAGATCTTCTTTTCATATTTTACTATTTAGGATTAAAATGGTCGAACAAAACTAAGGTTAGTTAATACCCTTAGTATAGACTATCTTTTGCAAAAACTGGACTATATCCTGATTGTGATTTTTTTTCAGGTCTATTTCTGATTGAGCGTATGGGAGTTAAATCTTCCGGCAAGATCTTCTTTTAAAATACACCGGGAATGCCTCGGGATCGCGTCAAATCTGCAAGCCAAAACTCCTAAAATAAAAAAACGGGATCACTCCCGTTTTGCATTAAATAAACCAATTATTGAACCCAAATTTCTTTTTTAAACTTTCAAACGACTGTCTGATAACAGTTGATGACGGGACGCTAAATCGAGATGGGTTTTAGCGCCAAGATGCATCGTATCCATTTCGAGTACCTGCTGAAACAGGGTAATACTTTCTTTCTTGTGATTCAAACCCAATTGACCGAGCCCCTGTAGATAAAGACAATGAATCCGGTTTCGGTAGTTCAAATCTCCATCAAAAACCATCAGATCCGGAAGTGAAACGGCGAAGTAGTCAATCTTAATTTCATCGTCGATATGCTTTTGTCCGTATTTAATCAACTTATTAAAAATATTGTTGGCACGCAGACTGTCTCCGGTTTTTTGAAGCGCCAATCCCTGGTAAAATATCTTATCCGCCGGCGAATCATTATAAAATATAGCTGCACTCGGCTCCTCGTCCCCAATTGCCGCCAATTTCCATAACCTGTTAGCACTTTCCTCATCCGCTAAAGCCTGGTAAGCGCTGCCCAGCCAAAAATAAATATCGTTGTCACGCGTCCCCGGCAATTTTCCTTCGCCCAGGTTAACAGGATAGCTCAGCGCTTCGGTGAGTAATTCGATAGCCTTCGTGAAATCCCCTTTCAAAATCAATAGTTTAGCCTTTTCCACCAGGCTGAAGGAGTATTGAGCAGCCACTTTACCTTCACCGCCTTCCCATGGATGGAATTTACGGCTTATCAGCATATCATATGCGGTTTCAAAATCACCCAGAAAATTGTGAATTGCTGCTATTTCCAGGTAAACGTCATCTCTCAGCGTTGCCGTTTCCAGATTTGTTTGTAAAAAGTCAAGCCGTTCTTTAGGTTTGTAATTAAGACGTTTATAAAGCTGATCAAGCTCCATTAGCACTCTCGCATCATTTCTATCAAGGGAAAATGCCTTTTTGAAATGAAAGAGCGCCTTGTCTTTATCCCCGGATTTATTAAACAGCGCAATTCCAAGGTTCCTGTTGACAGTTGGAAATTCGCTTTCGATTTGGCAGGATTGATTCCAAAAACTAATTGCATCCCCGTACTGACGTTTATCAAAATACAGATTTCCCAGATAATACAGGGCCTTGCTATCGAGCGGGTTAAGCGTTATAGCGCTTTTTAACACGATGATATCATCCAGACGGTTGGGAAAACAATAACCAGGATTAGCTCCGGCCGCGACCGTTAAATAGTTAGCACAAACGTGCCGGTCACCTAACTTGTGATAGATATAGGCCAGGTAATAATTAATGAGCGGCGTATCCAACTCCCCGTTATTTGCCAGTAATAAGATAGCTGCCGCATCTTTGTAGCAACCCTGATCAATAAAGTCAATAGCGCATTCAATCAGGTTATGCGCGGTACAGCGGCTCCGGGACCTTAGCAGACTCAGGGTCTGCATGGCTTTTTCTTCCTGCCCAAGTTCCAGGTAGCACGAATATAATTCGTAAAGAGCTCCAAAATTAAAGCCGTCGCGCTCAATAGCACTTTGTGCAACGGAAAGCGCTTCAGCAAGTTTCCCCATTTTTTTAAGTGCGTGGATTTTGATCAGATAGGCTTTGCCATTCCGGGCATTCCTGTCAATTGACCAGTTAATGTGCTCAAACGCCCTGTCATAATCCCCTTTTAACAAATCGAGCTGCGCTATAAAATAGTAAGCCGAATCCTGCCAGGCGCTGTTCCACGCGGCTTTAAAAAATGCTTCATAGGCGTCTTCTGCACGACCAAGGTATTTTAAGCTAAGTCCCAGGTTAAAATAGGGTTCACCATCGTAAGGATTGGGATTTCTGGCGGTTAAGGTTTTGATGGCCTGGCGAAAGAAAGCTTCACTTTTTTCGAACATCCCGCGCCTGAGATACCACACACCAAGCGCGTTATTATTACGAATATCGCCAGGATCCAGCTGCAATGCTTTTTCATAATAAGGAACAGGATCGAAGGTTGCATGTCGGTATTGCTCCAGGTGCTGCCCTGTCAGGAACAATTGTTCTGCGTTGTCTAAGTCGGCCGGAGATTTTGCGGGGGCTGCAGCCTGCGGGATCTCTTTAAGCTCTTGCTTTCCCTTATAGTGCAACAATTCTTTTCCATTTATATCGGTTATACTGGCAGAAACCTTGTTTTCTTCTAAACGATCAAGGGTTTTCAACGTGCGATCATAAATTTCATAAGGGTCTATATCAGCAATGTCCTCAAGCAACAAATCTGTCCCCATAAAAACTTTAATATGGACACCTTTGCACACCGACGTGGCGAAAATCTTCATAGCAAGTTCATTCTGATTAACTTGAAGGCTAAGCAGTATATCTTGGGTTGCATTTTTGATAATCCCCAGTTCACGATAAGGAAGAAAGTATTGCGTAAAGGACTTTTCTTCAAATGGCATTAACCAGGTAAAGTCGGGTTGATTATCCGTGTAAACACCTGTCATTAGTTCAATATATGGGCCGTCTTCATCAGTAAGATTACGATCCCAGGCAATACCAAAATCTCCGTTACCCCATGTCCATTGCTTCTTACCAGGAGAAACATGATGATCCGCAATATGCAGCATACCTGCTTTGCTATCATGCTCATACCCGCCTACAAAATCGTATGCGGAGTTGACGGCCATGTAGGAGGTCGGTACAGGAATGTTCTTATACATTGAAATATCCGTACCCGGACTATAGTCGACCTTGTAATAAGTGCCCGTGGCGATAGGAAATGTGGACACATCCCGCTTGCCGTGATCAAACACAGCGTTAACATCCGGAGGAAATACTGACTGGTAATAGTCGTTAACCTTTACCGCAGGGTTGGCCCACCAAAGGAAAGTTTGTGGTAAAGCTGTGGGATTAGATAACCTTGCTTTGATCTCCAGGTAGGCGTGATCAGGGTGAAGCGTAAACCCGGCCATCCCTTTGGTGTGGAACATTTTTTCAAGTTCATTTACCCAAACAGTAACACTACCGTCGGAATTCTCTTCAATATTAAAGTCTACCGCTTCGAAAGTGCTCGGACGATGATGCTGCGGCCAGTTGAATTCTATCCCACCGGATATCCATGGACCGCAAAGCCCAACGAGAGCAGGCTTAATCACCTGATTATAGTAAATGAAATGCCTCTCTTTAATCTTATCATAAGCCATCTGAACCCTTCCACCTAATTCTGGCAGGATCATTATTTTCAGGAAGGTATTTTCGATGAAAACCGCTGTGTATTCCCGATCTTCTTTCTCGTCGGATATTTTCTCGATCACAGGGTTCGGATACACAACTCCGCTGCTACCCTGGTAAATTCTTTTTTCAAAAAACATAGGGTTTTTATCGGGCTCCCCAGTCCCATAGGTCGGGATATTCACTTTTTCTATCCAGGCTTTAACTGTCATAAGTTTCATATGTTAATGTGCTGCAAAATTTGATTCCAATTGTTCCAGGCTTTGCCCTTTGGTTTCTTTCACTTTTATTTTGATGAACACGAACCCCAAAAAGCAGATTACTGCATAGAGGTAAAAAGGGCCGAAAGTTCCAAGTGCTTCAGCCAGCAGGGGGAAAGTAAGAACAAGTATAAAGTACGCGCCCCATAGGCACAGTATGGCAAATGAAGAGGCCGCCCCCCTGATATGGTTCGGAAATATTTCTGAGATGATCACCCAGGTAACCGGGGCCAGCGAAGTGGCATAAACCGCAATGGCCAGCAGCACCAGCGAAGATATCCATCCGGCAGAAGCCTGGTGACCGAGTGCAAACGCTAACATGAGATAAATAACGGAAAGCCCCAATGAGCCAAACATGATCAGGGGTTTCCGTCCTAAGCGGTCAACCTGCCACATGGCTAATAAAGTAAATAACGTATTCACCACGCCAATAATTACCGTTTCCCAAAGCTGGCGATCCAGGCTGGCACCTATAGATTTAAAAATAGTTGAGGTGTAATTAAACACCACATTGATTCCGCAAAACTGCTGGAAAACTGCAAGTGTTACGCCAACTAAAACAGCTGGTCGTACGGCTTTCGCAAATACGCTGCGGTAACTGGCCGGTTCGGCTGGTTGATTTTTTTCAAGATCTTCGATGATCCTATCGGCGGCAGTTGCTGAGCCAATTTTGCAAAGTGTTTTGAGAGCATCTGCTTTGTACCCTTTGCTGAGTTGCCACCGGGGGCTTTCCGGCAAAAAAATAACACCAAGCAGAAAAAGCAGGGATGGGACCACCCCAAGCCCGAACATCCACCTCCAGGCTTCCGGTCCCTTATCCGCCAGTGTATAATTAACAAGGTTAGTTATCAGTATCCCCAAAACAATAGTTAACTGATTAAGTGCAACGTTTCTGCCCCTGACAGCGGCTGGTGAAATTTCAGATATATAAAGCGGGCTTAGCATCGAGGACATGCCCACGCCAATACCTGCACCAAATCTAAAAAGGATAAAAACAGACAGGTTTCCCGCTAATGACATCGCCAACGAAGAGAGTGCAAAGATCGAAGCCGCCACCATTAAACCCGGACGTCTGCCATACCGGTCAGCGATCCTGCCCGCCGCAACGCTCCCGACCATACACCCAAGGGCAAGCGATCCGGTTAAAAACCCTTCCCCTAAAGCGGTGAGCGCGAACTGTGACTTTAAAAAAGGCAAAGCACCCGAGATCACGGCGAAATCAAAACCAAAAAGGTACCCCCCAAGCGCCGAGATGAATGATATGGAAATAATATAATGGTGGTTAAATTTTTCAGTTGCTATTTGCATTCCGATAAAGGATTTAAAATTGGTTGTTTGTAATATGTCGACTTTTATTTAGTTAAAAAAGCAGAACGTTTATATTTATCTAAGTTAGTGGAACGGATTTTGTAAAAAAATGGACAATTAAAAGTAGTACTCCAATAAGACCAATTTTCTGCCGTGGACCTTCATATTAAGACTGATATAATCCCGCGTTTCACATGGCATTTACAAGGCACGGGGTTATTGTTGAGTAGTACACTATCACAGGCCACAATTCCGCAAGCCAACAATATAGCCAGCGACAAAAGAAGTTGATCTTTTTCATAAGCGTTTCTTCGGTTAATAAATCGTTTGTAATTTTCGGAAATAAAACAGCTTGGTAATATGGACGCAATTAGGTTTTATATGGACTATATTATTATCACATTGAAATTAATTCCAAATCATATTTAAAATTTTTACGTTTATTAATGCGTAATAGAATTGTGAGAGGACCTGCTACTCTCCCATTAAAAAACAGCAGTACTAACCAGTTATAAAAAATTAATATGAATTATAAAAAAGAAGGGTTTGACGGACAAAAAGCTATAGTTATTCCCAGGTCAATTTTAAACAGATTCTGCTTTTCTAATGATATTATCAAAGGCGCCTATATCACTGATATTGGCTATTATCCCAAAGCTAAATTTCACCTGCGGAAACGAGCACAAGGGGCAGAACAAAATATTCTTATCTATTGTGTGGAAGGAAACGGAATAGTAACTATAAAATCAGTAAGGCATACAATCGTCCCGGGCGACTTTATTATTATTCCCCATGGCATCTCGCATTCGTATGAAACCAATGAAAAAACTCCCTGGACCATTTATTGGTGCCACTTTAAGGGAGACCAGGCAGATGCATTGGTTAAATGGCTCTATGCAAAAGGAGAAAGCTACAAATACAGCGTTGAATTTGTCCAGGAACGCATAACGCTTTTTGACCAGCTTTATACTTATTTTGAGCAAGGTTACAGCGTGGAGAATCTGACCTACATCAATTTACTGCTATTGCAATTTTTGAGCTCATTTATTTATAGCGATAAATACAAAACGAAGCTATCAGAAAAAAATACCGATATGCTCGAAAAATCTATTTTTTTTATGCAGAATAATCTCGAAAAGTCATTGACATTATCTGAACTGGCAGCATCGGTAAACCTGTCTAACAGTCATTATTCGGCTATTTTTAGAAAAAAAACTGGTTTCCCACCCATTGAGTACTTTAACCACCTGAAAATTCAAAAGGCCTGTCAGTATTTGCAGTTTACGAAATTAAGAATACGGGAAATAGCATTTAAAATAGGCATAGAAGACCCATTTTATTTTTCGAGGCTTTTTACCAAAACCATGGGTTATGGCCCTAAAGAATATCGTGAAACAAGATATTCCGCTAAATAATACCACTCTGAGATTACTGTGCATCGAAGATTGATATGATTTTACGTGCACCTAAAGTAAATTCTTTTATGAATGTTTGTTCCTGTTCTGCGCATACTATGGTTTTCCAGGGCAGCGTTAACAATTTCCTGGAATATATTGGTAATTGAAAACTATTTGACTCTAATCCGAAGAACAAAAAAAATTTGAATTCGTTAAAAGTACCGGCTCAAGCGGTAGCGTTCGGAGTGTATACGAATCTGTTAGGTAAGGTAAGCCAATTAGGCTTATCATTTCAACAGGCTCGTTATTCAAATAATTGGCCATTGTTCGCAACAAGCGCCGAAAGAAAGTCAGAACACTTATTTGATATTTAGGGGTAATAAAATCTATTTAAAAAAGAATAAAAAATTTGAGTTTAAGTTTCATAAGTGTGTTAAAGATTTCCTAATGTCACTATAAATTCAAATGGACCGCTAATTATCGAAATTTGTGGTAATTGGGCCGGCCTACTTGCCGATACAGAAAGTGTTTCTATATTGATTATCAGTTAGTTACAAGGATTGAGTTACAAATCAATAACAAAAAAAATATAAATATTATTCCGTTGAAAATCAAGATGTTAATAACTTTTTTTGGGCTACTTTCTGACGGAAAGTAACATAATTCTGAATATCAATCGGTTAGCTGTTTTGAGTTCCAATTGAGTAACAAAACAATTTATTTCAAATCTCATCAATTCGGCATTGATAGAATAAAATCTTGACATCATCTCTCTTAGTTACACTTATTAATTTGTCGATATACTGGTGTATCCTTATTGAAAACTTCAAAAAAGCTTCTCCTTAAAATGTATCACATCTTCCTTGTTTTGTATAGCGGCCAGCCAAGCTCATCTCCTAATTTTGCTTCATTATTTAAAGACAAAAAATAATGAAAAAAACAATAGCAGTAATTGGAGCAACAGGCTCACAAGGTAAGGGTGTGGTAAATGCCCTTGTGCATGAAAGTTCCTTCAATGTAAGAGCAATAACCCGTAATCCAGAAAAATATTCAGGCAAGGCACATGAAGCAGTTTATGCAGATTTAAACAATTTGCAGTCATTAAAAGAAGCGTTTAAGGATGCTTATGGCGTATTTGTGGTAACCAACTTTTGGGAAGGTGCAGACGAAATTGCCCAGGGGAAAAATGCCGTTGAAGCAGCAAAGGCAACAGGGGTGCAGCATTTTATTTGGTCAACGCTTCCTGATGTTGAATCAATAAGTAATGGTGAATTTGACGTTCCTCATTTTACAAACAAAGCAAAGGTAGATGACCTGGTGAAAAATGCAGGGTTTAAATACTCAACATTTGTTGAAGCTCCATTCTATTATCAAAATCTTGTCGGACGGCTTGCACCACAGCCAAAACAAGACGGCACAACCGGCTGGACGCTGCCGGTCGATCCGACAAAAAAAGTGATCCATTGGTCGGACATCAATGATTTGGGAAAAGTAGTGGCTGGCGCATTTTTGCAGCCCGAAAAAGCCGGCAATGGCAATTACCTTGCATTGGCAACAGAGTTGAATAGTTTCAACGACGTTCTGGAAGCCTATAAAAGGCACGGCAAAGCGTACAGCTTTAAACAAGTCCCGGGTGAAGTGTTTTCAACTTTTTTTGAAGGAGCAAAGGAAATGGCAGAAATGTTTGGATATTGGGAAAAGTACACATACATGGGGCCAGGTTCAGCGTTACGGATTGAATTGGCAAAAGAAATCGCCACCAGCGAATTTATAACATTTGACGCATGGATAAATCAAAATAATTAGGAAAACAAAAAATAATAAATTACATAAGGCCCCATTTAAATTATTGGCATTGGCTATCTCAAGTATGATAGGGAAAACAGTGTAAAACATTGCCATTGCCTTTTTTGAACATGAGGGCGGGCCATGAAGCATATGAACAGATAATGGTTTATAATAAAAATCCATTGTCTGTTTACCAATAGGGTAATCTGATATGGGAATGATCAATATCGATTTCAGATAAAGAATGAGT
>NZ_JBFUKF010000068.1:0-18737 GCF_056400985.1 Mucilaginibacter sp. P4_G9
ATTGGCAGAATGCTAACCTTAACGACAACTGGGAACGCCAGGGACATCCTAATTATGATGGTTTTGGCTGGTACCGCACCAAAGTGGTTATTCCATCATCGTTAAAAGAAAAATCATTCCTAAAAGACAGTATTCGGTTAAACCTGGGTACTATTGATGATAACGATGAAGTATACCTTAATGGGAAGCTGATAGCTAAATATGGCGGCTACAGCGGTACTATAAAAGATGGACATTACGGAGGCCGTTCCTATACGATAGCTGCAAATAATCCGGCTATTTTATGGGATAAAGAAAATGTGCTGGCTGTACGCATATTTGATACCGGCGGCGACGGCGGTATTTACGGCAGCGGACAAGGCAGTGTTTTTAATATTACTATGGCCGATGTGATGGATCATGTATCGGTTAATACAGATGCCGATTTTGAGTACGGCGATAAAAACAGCCTTAGTAAAAGCATTAAGCTGCTTACTACAAATCTGTATCAATATAGTGGTAAGCTGGCTTTCAAGGTAACCGATCCGGAAACCAATACCGTATTGTACGAAAAAACTAACGATGCAGCATTTACTAAGGGTAAACCATTTACCTATTCGTTTTCTATTGCCCGCTTAGCAAAAAAATCATACATCATAACGTATTCCTTTACAGATACAAAATCGGGTAAAACAATTGTACAAACCGAGACTACTCCTTATATCCTTACCCCTTATCCATCAGCCAAAGTAAAAATTAATGGTGCTGATGTATTTGGCGCACGGCCCGGGCACCCATTCCTGTACCTGATACCGGCTACAGGTAAAAGGCCTTTAACTTATAAGGCAGGCGGCCTGCCTGCAGGCTTAAAGCTTGATGCTGCAACCGGGGTTATAACCGGTTCTGTAGCCCAAAAAGGAGATTATCCAGTAACTTTTACTGTAAGTAATACTTTGGGTGCTAAAACCAAAAATTTTACCATTAGCATTGGCGATAATATAGGTTTAACACCTGCCCTTGGCTGGAACAGCTGGAACGCCTGGGGTTTAAGTGTAAATGATGAAAAAGTACGGATCTCGGCCAAAGCAATGGTAGATAAGTTAAGTGCGCATGGCTGGGCTTATATTAATATAGATGATGGCTGGGAAGCGGAGCAAAGGGCTGCAGACGGCAAAATTGTAACCAACAGCAAGTTTCCGGATATGAAAGGACTTACCGGGTATGTACATAGCCTGGGTTTACGCATGGGCATCTATTCGTCGCCCGGTCCGCGCACCTGCGGCGGCTATTTAGGAAGCTGGCAACATGAAGACCAGGACGCACAAACTTATGCAGACTGGGGAATTGATTATTTAAAATACGACTGGTGCTCTTATTCTGACATTGTTCCAAAGCCGGATTTAGCCGGATTGAAGAAGCCTTACCAGGTAATGCAGGCTTCATTGGGCAAAACAAACCGCGATATTATGTATAGCCTTTGCCAGTACGGCTGGGGCAATGTATGGGAATGGGGTGCCGAAGTTAACGGCAACAGCTGGCGCACAACCGGCGATATACAGGATACATGGCAAAGTATGTCGAACATAGGTTTTAACCAGGGACCGGCGGCGCTGCATGCCCAGCCCGGTCATTTTAATGATCCGGATATGCTGGTAGTAGGTAAAGTAGGATGGGGGCCAAGTCTGCACAACACGCGCCTTACATTTGATGAGCAGTATACCCACATCAGCCTTTGGAGCCTGTTGGCATCGCCATTGCTGATTGGTTGCGATATGGGCCACCTGGATAGCTTTACGCTAAGCCTCCTTACCAATGATGAAGTACTGGCTATTGACCAGGATGCTTTGGGTAAAGGGGCCAGCCAATACATTAAAAAAGATGATTACCAGGTATGGGTAAAGGAACTAAAGGATGGCGGCAAAGCCATCGGTTTATTTAATACATCAGATACATACCAAACCATCAGCATTGATAAAAGTGACCCTGCAATAAGCGGCTATACCAAATTCAGGGACGCCTGGCAGCAAAAATATATTATTAGTACCGGCAATACCTTAAGTGCCAAAGTTGCCCCGCATGGCGTACTGTTGGTGAGGGTAGAGAAATAGGAATTGAGGATTTTTTTGCAATAAAAACTTTTTGTCATGCTGAACGCTTGAAGCATCTATTATTCGCCATGCTTCTTCGCCCTGTACCGTCTGCGAATGGATCCTTCACTGCGTTCCAGGATGAAAAAATTTTTAAAACGCTTGCCCCTTCAGAGTCCTTGAGAAAAACCTACCGCGGGCTATCGTAATAGTAAACAGGCGAAAATACACCCTCGCTTGTGGTGTAATATCCTTTGCCATCGGGTGTAAAACCTATGGCCTCGCCTTGCTTTTCGGCTGTATAAGGTAATTCCCTTGGTTTTCTTACCATTACATCCCAGGCATGTTCGTTGGGCTGGCGGCGCCAATAGTAAACTTTCTCGTAGCTTTTTAATAGTATCTGTTGCCCGTCTTTGGAGATATCACCTGCCGTGATCCATTTAAAAGGTTTAAATCCGGCGAAAAATAAAGTTGCCCTTTTTGTAAGGGTGAGTGTATCATTTGCTGTTAAATTTAGCGGAGAAGTGTATACACCAACCGAATCGCCACGCTTGCTGACTATGTATATTAGCTTTTCTACCGGGTCTATCATTAAAGTTTCTGCATCTTTTGGCCCGTCGGGATATCTGAAATGAATGGCCTCAGGTATGGCATGGGTTGGGGTATCAGCAGTCCATGTTGTGCTTTCCTGGAAACGGTAAACAGTAATATATCCCCTTGTATCATTATTATCGCCAATATCACCCAGGTAAACATAGCTTTTTCCTTTCTTCGGACCTGGTCCTACGGCAATATCCTCGCAATCTTTCACTCCGTGGAGACTTCTTTGTTTACCTTTAAAATAAATAGTTGATTTTAGCCTGCCATGCGAATCTATAGAAAAAAAACGGCTGGTATCACCACTGTCATTGTGTACATAATAAGTATCGGGATTTATAGTTGAAGCAGCAATGCCCGATATTTCGTCCATTTGCTTACTGTTAAGCGTGCCGCTAATATTGTTTTTATCAAGCAAGCGGTGCCGGGCATACGACCCTAAAAAAAGCAGCATGGTCAGCGGGATCAGTATTTTTAATTTTTTTCTTCTGCTCATTAAAATCGTTATGGATAATAACGCAAATAAATCATATTATTATGAAAATTGCATTAAATATATCGTATTTTTATGTATACGCGCAATAATGCTGCCAACAAGAATTTTCGTACGTTAATTTGACGGTTGTTAAACAAAAGTTGTATTTAGTGCATACTTGTTTAATGATCATCACTGTTTTTGGGGATGATCGAACTTTTGGAAAGGGATCTTTAATACATTTAAAAATGTTCCGTTCATGGTTTCGTCCATGTGGGTGTCAATGCCAAAAACGGTATCTTCTCTTTCCAAATTGGCGTAAGTGCCAAATAGCCTGTCCCATATGCTTAATACATCGCCATAATTACAATCGGTATAAGGTAATTGATAATGATGGTGTACATGGTGCAAATTGGGTGTAATAAATATAAGCCCCACAAATTTATTTAACCCCGGCGATAGCCTGAACTCGGTATGTGCAATGATGTTGGAGAAAGACTGGAAGGTTTGCCTTAAAATTAAAACACCTATAGCCGGACCGCAAATAAATACCCAAAGCATTAAAAAGCAGGTGCGGATACAGGTTTCGCAGGGATGCTCCCTTATGGTTGTTGATACATCTACCTTAAGATCGCTATGGTGTACCAGGTGAAATTTCCATAGCGGTTCGGCCTTGTGCATGGTAACATGATAAATGTATTCGCACAGATCGAGCATCATAAATAGCGTTATGTAGTAAACCCAATGATTGGCATGAAAAGGTAGTAAATTAATAAGCCCCCAATGGTGGGCGGTTACCCAACCCGATATTAAAACAACAAATGTTGTAAATAATAGCTGTATTGGTAAAGCGGTAAAAATAAATAGCGTATTGACTGATGAATGCTGCCATTTGGTTTTAATCGCATCATGCGATACCAGCATTTCGGCAAACCACAGACCTGTTATTACACCGGCATACAAGAGTACCTGCGATAAATCTTCATGTTGAGAAAAAAATAAGCTCAGTTTGTGCATATGTTAAATTAATAGGGATTTAAAAGTAATAAATATGTTACCGCTATTTAAAATCTATATTAATTCTTCATCATTTGTTCATTTTGCAGACAAAAAAAGGGCCCTGGAAAAGGCCCTTTTTTTGTATTAAGTCTGTGCGGAGTTTATAAGATCAATTATTGGCTTTGAGCTTTTTGCGATCTGCTTTAAACTGTTATTTAATCATTTCCAGTTCTGCATCGGGTTTTGATACGTCCGTTAGTGCAACCCGGCCACGATCTTTGCGCAGGATGCGGTTGAACAGGGAGATTTCGCGGTCAAAAAGAAACTGGAAAAATAACTTTGTCCACGAAGTATGGTAATACAGTGTATCATAATATTCAGGAGCGGTTTTCCTTATCAGGGGAAGTTTGTTCCATGGGATAGAAGGAAAATCGTGATGTTCGTTATGAAAGCCTACGTTGAAGGCTACCACGTTAAGGTTACCATAGTAGCTATAAGTTTCCTGCTCAACACTATGAGTAAGGTAGTGCTCCTGTACCCAGCGTGCGCCAAGCGGATGCAAACCTACAGAGAACGAAAAACTTAACAATAAAAAGGCAACTGAATGCCAGCCCATAAAGTAGGCTATGGCTGTAGTGAAAATCACTTGTAAAACAAAATTGGTAACTATCCAGCCATCAATAGGGTGAATCTCCCTGAGCCTTGATAAACGGAACAACTGGAATACCGGAAAAAATAACAGCCAAAGCGCTTTGCCCAAAAACGAATTGCTGATTAGTTTTGCCTCCCATTTATTGGGCAAATCGGCATCCAGTTCATGAACACCCTGGAAAGAGTGGTGCTTGATGTGGTATTTCTCGAAAGATATAGCGCTTGGCAATATTTGCGGTAAATTGGCAAACATTGATGCCCAGCGGTTGGCATTGCGGTTTTTAAACAGCAGCTGATGGGTACATTCGTGGATCATTACAAATAAGGCATGATCGGCAAAAGCACCTAATAAATAGGCCGCGCCAAAAACCCACCACCATGATTGATCGCGCAGAAACCATGCTAAAACCACCTGGAATGCTACTAAACCAATAATTGCAAAAACGGTATTGGGGTTTTTACCTATCAGCTGGCGTAATTGCGGAAACTGCTTTAAAATTTTTTTTGTACGGATACGATGTGGTTCAGACTCCTGGGAATAAACAAAATCAGTTCTCTTAATCATATGATATATAAACGTTAAAGATATCAATAACGTTTTAAAAATATCATTTTGTGGTCAAAATAAAAATTTTATATAAAATCTTCATGCTGTTTTCATGAAAATTTTATATAAAATTTATTTTACTGTAGCTTGTAAACCAGCACTTTAAATGTATTAGGCAAGGCTTTGCGCGTGCCGGGTTCAAATTCGGCAACGCTTAAATAAATTTTATGGGTTTGGGTATCCAAAGTAAGAGTTCTGGCACGTACCGGAGTTTTTAGCACCTGTACAACACTGTAATCATCAGCCGATTTTTGTTTGATAATGGTAGTTGTACCATCGCCGCATGAGCAAAATATCAGTTTGGTTTCGGGATCGTAGGCTACGGCATCAACACCGGCGCCAATGGGTAGGGTGGCGGTTACTTTACCTGTATTGATATCAACCACACTGACACCTTTATTTTCGCGGCAAACGGTAAACAGGCGCTGGTTGCCTGCGTCCAATGCTAAACCCGTAGGGCCGCCACATGGCGCAAGCGGATAGTTTTTTATCACTTTAAGAGATTTACTATCAATAACATTTAGGCTGCTTTTATCTTCCAGGTTGTTGTAGATCTTACCCTTGCCATCCGATACTGCAAATTCGGGAGCACCGCCTAAGGCAACGGTACCTACCTGTTTCAAGGTTTTTGGATCAATAACAGATGAATTATTACTCTCGCCATTAAAGCTAAAAATACGATCGGTATAAGGATCGTACATAATGGCATCCGGGCCGTTTGCATCTGTAAGCGCAATAGTAGCAATGGTTTTCAGTGTTTTTAAATCAAATACCACAACCGCGTTTGATTTGCCATCGGTAATAAAACCACGGTTCAGTTTATTTACTATGGCAATGCCATGCACGCCTTTCATATTATCAATTGAACCAACCGGCTGCTGGGTAGCCAGATCGATAACATTTACCTGTGTACCATGTGATACATATAAACGGTGGTTTACCTTGTCGATAGCCAGGTAATCATAACCGCCATCACCTGGCAGGGATATGGTTTTATCGGCAACATAGGTTTGGGCTTTTAGTGCAAAAGGTATTAAACCAATTGCCATTAATGCGAGAATTAAAATTTGCTTTTTCATTTTCAGGTTTGCTTTTTGCAATGAAATTATATCAAAAATCTGTAGAAATATTGTGTTATCCGGGATGATCTGTATGTTGTTCAACAACTGTTGAAGTAAAGCCATTGCGGTATAAAATGCGCATCATGCTTGGTAAAACAATTAAAAGCAATGGCAGCGCAACTAAAAAGCCGCCAATAACCGCAATAGCCAATGGCTGATGTAACTGGGCCCCGGCGCCAATACCTAAAGCCAGCGGGGTTAATGCAATTATAGCGCCTAATGCCGTCATTAATTTGGGCCTTAACCGTGTTGATATTGAATAAACTATGGCTTCATTTACGCTTTTTTCTCTGGCGCTTTCCCTGAATTGTAAAAAGGTAAATATGGCATTTTCGCCAATGATGCCAACTATCATGATCAATCCTGTATAGCTGCCAACATTTAACGGCGTATTGGTGATATACAAAGCCAGGAAGCTTCCCGAAATACCCAAAACCGCCATCGCCAAAATTAATATTGCAATTCTGAACTGCTTAAACAAAAATAGTATCACCCCAAAAACCAGCAGGCTCGAAGTGATGAGGATGATGAGCAACTCTTTAAATGATTGCTGCTGCTCGGCATACGCGCCGCCGTATTCTACATGGTAGCCCCTGGGTAAGTTTACCTTTTCGGCTATGTTTTTTTGTATGGCAGGTATTACTGTACCTAAATCGCTATTCTCTAACCTGGCGGTGATAACGCCCATTGATTGCAGGTCCTGCCGTTCAATTTCGGCATCGCCGGCACCTATTGCAACGGTGGCCAGCTGGCTTATCGGAATTAAATTACCGTTACCTAAAAATATATTCAGGTTTTTAATACCGGCTATATTTAATGACCTGTTGCCCGGATAAACCATACGGATGGGGGATAGCTGCTGAGTTTCGTATAAATTGCCAACCACATTGCCATCCAGGGCAGTTTGGGCCTGGAATTGCAGGGTGGCCGGTGTAATATTATACTGCGCCAGCTTTTTATAATCGGGAATAATACTTACCGAGGGGCCCGCAATCACAATGCCATCAAACACATCGGCAGTGCCTTTAACCGCGGTAACTTCGGCTGCAATTTGTTTTGAAAGGTTTTGAAGGATCTGCTGATCATTGCCAAAAACCTTAATTTCGATAGGCTGGGTGGAACTCATAAGGTCTCCTAACATATCGGTTATAACTTGTCCAAAATCTACCCGTAAGGCAGGTTGTGTTTTTTCAATTTCACTTCTTAAATCACTGGTTACCTCATCGGTTGTTTTTTCACGGCTTTTTTTCAGTTGAATAAGGTAGTCGCCGGTATTGGGTTCGGTGATAAAGAAACCCATTTGTGTTCCTGTACGGCGGGAGTAGGCCGCCACATCGGGATGTTTGGTGATAATCTTCTCTACCTCCCTTAACATGCGGTCGGTTTCCTGCAGCGAGGTTCCCGGCGGCGAACTATAATCCAGCACAATACTTCCCTCGTCCATGGATGGTAAAAAGCCCGTTTCTAATTTTGAAGGAATAAAAATGATCACTGCAATCAACGCCATCATGATAACAATGCTGATTATTGGCTGCATAATAAAAAATGAAACCCAGCGCTGCCTTTTTACTTCATGCGTTTCTTCTTTCACGTTTGCCGAATGCGCGTGTTGGTTGCGTGTGAGGAACAGGTATATAACGGGCAAACCTATCCAGGTTACAAAAAATGAGGAGATAAGGGTAATGATCATGGTATTGGTCATTACCTTAAAATAGGCCCCGGCAACACCCGTCATCAGCAAAAAGGGAATAAATATAACGATGGTACTTATAGATGAACCAAGCATTGCCGGGAATAGGTAGTCGATAGCTTTTTTAAGCAGCCTGCTAGTAGGTTCTTCAGGGTGCTCTTCATGCGTGCGATGGATTTGCTCAACCACAACAATGGCATCATCAATGATGAGCCCTATTGCCGCGGCTATTGCACCCAGCGTCATGATATTGAAGGTGTATCCTATTATATAAAGTACAATAAGCGTAAGGCAAAGGGTAACAGGAATTGTAATTAAAATAGCGGCGCTGGCTTTAAATGACCTGAGGAAAATAATAGCTACAACTATTGCCAGCAATAAGCCTATCCAAACACTATCGGTAACACTTTTAACCGAATCGTTTACAAAATCGGCCTGTACATAGTAAGGTTTTATAGTAACATCTTTGGGGAGTATTTTTTGCAGGGCCGCAACCTTTGCCGCCATATCTGTTGATAAAGATATCAAATTGGCGTTGGGTTGTTTTATCACCGCAATTAATACCCCATCGTGTCCGTTGGCGTTTATTTTGGTGTATTCAATTCCCTCGCTTATTTGTACCGATGCAATATCCTTTACCTGGATAACCCTTTTGCTGTTGTTGCTGATCACCATATTTTCCAGCTGATCTTTAGCAGTTACTGTTGCATCGGTTACGGTGAGATACAGCATTTTATAATCAGACAGGTAACCTTCGGATTTTATGAAGTTGGTTTGGCTTAATGCGCTGCTGATCATATCGGGCGTTAATGACAAGGCTGTCATTTTTTCACGGTTAAGCACAAGCCAGTATTCTTTTGTTTTGCCGCCAATTACCCTGATTTCGGATACGCCGTTTATTTGTGATAAAAATGGTTTTACGGTAAATGTGGCTAATTGCTTTAACTCAATCGGCGATCGTTCATGACTCTCCAGGGTGTACCCGCTCACAGGTAAAATGGAAGGGTTCATTTTTTCCACAGATATATTTACTTCCGGCGGCAGGGTATTTTGAATCTTAGCTATCTGCGATTCTATTTGCTGCTTGCTGAGGTCAATATCAGCATTCCAATCCATATATGCCGAGATCTCAGCACTTCCCCGGCTGGTGGTGCTTCTGACTAATTGCAGGGCGGGTACCTGTTTTATTGCGTTTTCCAACGGTTTGGTTACCGTTATCATCATTTTGTTTACAGGCTGCAAACCGGCATCTGCAATTACCTTAATTTTAGGAAAAGTGATCTCGGGAAAAAGCGAAGTTTGAAGTTTTGTGTAGGCAAATATGCCACCCATTAATATAAGCGACAATACCAGCAGCAAGGGCTTACGATAAAAAATAAAAAAATTCTCTGCCCTGTCTAATTTCGTTTCTGCAACTTTAGCCATTATTGTACAATTTTAACCTTAGCTGTATCTGCCAAACCATAGTTGCCACTTATAACTATTTTATCCCGGGGAGAAAACTTTGGGGATAGTATCTCTACCCTGCCGCCGCTTTCAATCCCCTTTTTAACAGGTGTTTTAACTGCTGTGGTAGCATCAATCAATTTCATTACCCAAAACTCTGTTTGTGTTTCGTTTGACAGGATGGCCGAAGCCGGCAGGGATACGGTGTTTGTTTTAGCTGTTTTTACTATTCGTGCCCTGGCCACCAGGTTTTCGGGGATCTGGCCGGCCGAATTTACTTTGATTACGATGCCCTGTGTTTGCGAGAGCGTATCAACAGCGGGCATAAATGATGTTACTTTCCCATTTAATTTTACCCCATCGGGCAGGGTTAGCAGTACATCCTGGTTGGCGGATACCGATGCGCGCAATTCATAAGGCAACTGCATAATAAAGGCAAAGCTTCCCCGGTCGCTTATAACCGCCAATTGTTCGCCATCCTGTACATAATCGCCTGGCTGGTGGTTTAGTTGGGTAATATAACCATGCTCGGCGGCTTTGATTTTATTTACGCCCGAAAACTTGAAGGTAGTATCAAGTATATTTATGCTATTGCCAATACTTTGCGCTTCTTTGGTTTTTATGGTAAATAAAACTTGTCCTTTATTTACGTATTGGCCAATTTGCGTATTTACCTTTTGTATGTAACCAATAGCGTTAGCTTTTACATAGTTTTTTTGAAGGAATGATGATGTGGCATTCAGCTCAATATAATCGGTAAGTGAGCTTTCATCAATTGTGGTTACCTGTACCGGCGTTACTGGCACAACAGCAGCAGTATCGCTTTCGGCAGCGGCATCAGTATTACCCTTACATGAAGAATATACCGCAGCTATGGCTAAAATTATTACAATGCTTTTTAAACGGGAACAGGCTGTTTTATATATTTTCATAATTATTTATTCCAGTAGTTTAATTGATTGATGAGCTGCAGCTTTGTTATGGTAGCTTGTGTAAGCAGGTTGGTTATGGTATAATAACTATTAACTGCCAGTATCAGATCAGCAATTTTTACATCGCCGGTTTGCATTAGCTGCGTATCAACCTTTATTAAACTTTCAGCATATTTTATCTGTTCTTTTACCTGGTTTACCAGGTTATCATTCTCGTTTATCTGCTGATTAAGCTGCGCGATTTGCTGACGGTATTGCGAATTAAAAAATGCTTTATAGTTTAAACGGGTCTCTTCTTCCAGTTTTAGCTTTTTGTATTGAAGTTTACGCTGGCCGCCATCATAAACAGGCATAGAAATACTAAAGCCAAAGCTGGTACCAAAGTGTTTATAGGCCTGGGCAGTAAAATCGGTATTATAACCACCATCGGCAAAAATATTGGTTTTTGGCCGGTAGCTGTAATCAATTAAGCTCCTGCTGTTAACAAGCCGCAAACTATCAGCTTTAAATTGCCTGAAAAATATACTCATTGAAGCGTCGGGCGTTATTGTTTTTTGAATAACGGGCTCGTCCAGCTCAACAGTTGCAGTATCAACAACACCGGCAATGTAATTAAGTGTGGCATAGTCATTTTTATATTGCAGTTGTGCCTGCAAAAGCTGTAGCTGCTGTTGTTTTAAAGTAACCAAAAAGGCAAGGTATTCGCTTTGTTTGTAAACGTTGTTCCGGGTAAGTTTTTTAAGCAGTCCTTCCTCCTGGGTAAGTAATTTAACTACATCGCGGTTAAATTTAACCTGCTGCAAACTGCCATAAGCGGTTATATACTGGCTGGTTACTGTCTTCTTTAAATCCTGTTCAGATACTGCCCCGCTATTGATGATAGAATCGCGCTGTAAATTTATTGCAGCCAACTGCGCATTTAAATATTGTTTACCTATCAGTTGTTTGTTTACCCCCAAAAGGGCATTAAAGGTTTGTACATTAGTAATAGCCCCCGCATAGCCATAACCATTAACAACGGGCGCAAAATACCCGTTGCTGTTTACATTTACCTGGGGTTTTAAACCAGCCCTTAATCTTAAGCTGTCGAGTTGGCTTGCCGCAACCTGGTTCCTGAGATCCTTAAGCAGCGGACTGTTATTTTTTGCAAGTTCCAGGTAACGATCAAGCGAATAAGTTTGTGCCCGGGCAGCAGTATAGGTAAATGTAAATAATATAAGGCCGAAAAACCACTTCATTAAACGGAGGTATAAATGCAATTAAACATAGCTAAAGTATAGCACAATTCTGTAAAAATTTAGGATAGCGATAGGGGAAATCGTCCGTCATAATACGAGGCACCCACCAGCCTGGCTGGGAAAACAATAATGACCTAATTGTAAACGGGCATTCTTGTAGAGGCGCATCACATGCGTCTCCCGGCAGACTGGCCGATTTAAAGGTTCGATTTGCAGATAGGGCGACGCATATAGTGCGCCCCCACAGAAAAAATAACGTAAACGCTAATTTAAAATTTAACAATAAAAGTATGATGAGGGCTCTGATATTGATAGCTAAGCGCAAACCCCAAATTCTCACAGATCTGTTTGCTGATGGTAAGCCCGAGGCCGCTGCCATCCGAGGTAGATGATTTATGGAAACGGGTAAATATTTTATCATCAGGCAGTGGGGCATTATTCCCGGTATTTTTGATGGTAAGGCTGCCGGGCGTTAATTTAATGATGATCTGGCCGCCTGCATGGTTATGCCTTACAGCGTTAATGATAAGGTTATTTAACAATATTTCAATTAAATACCTGCTTCCCAGGATCTCTTTATCCTCCAGGTCGGCCGTTACGGTTATCCTTTTATCAGCAAAAATATCTTCCAGTTGTACCAGCATTTCATCAATCAACTGTTCCAGGTTGATGTATTGCTGATCGGTTAGCAGGCGGTTCTCAATTTTTACCAGCAGTAACAACGATTGATTAAGCCGGCTTAACCGTGCAACCGCACTGTACAGATCGTTAAGCAGTTTGCTTTGCCTGTCATTAAAGTTTTCGGACTGTATTAATGTATCCAGTTTAGAGTTGATGACGGCGATAGGGGTAAGCAACTCATGAGATGCATTTTCTGTAAAGGTTTTGAGTTCTTTGTAATCATATTTTGCCTTGGCTGTCATGGTTGCTGCGGCCCGATTTAGTTCTACAAATTCACTGATACGGGTAGTTGTTTGGGGTATCTCGCGGCTATCGGTAATATTGAATAGTTTTATCTCGTGTAAAATAGAATAAAAGGGTTGCCATAAGCGGTTTAAAATTAAACGGTTAGCTATCAGTAATACCAACAGTAAAAACAGAATAACGCCTATAGTAATGCCAAAAATGATCTGTATCAGGTCTTCCGTCTCTACTTTTGATTCTACAATGAGGATCTTATAATACTTGCCATTTACAGTTACCGAGCTTATCAATCCACGGCCTGATTCATATTCGTTTTTATCCCTGCGGTAATTGGTGTTGATAAATTCCCGCTTTACCGAATTAGGCTGAGCTTTGCTAAAAGTGATCTGTTGATCTTTTGATTCAAATACCTGTGGTAATTGGTGATTAAGTTTTACATAATCAAAAACCTCTTCTTCTTCTACTTTTAAGGCCCTGTCGTTCTGGTCGTTCAGGATCCAGCTGATGGCCTGGTAGTAAATAATGCCGGTTATTACCATTACAATTACTGTGGTAATGATGTTTACGCGGTTATATAAGGTAAGCAGCTTCATTGGCTGGCAAATTTATACCCCATCCCATAAGCAGCCTGGATATAATCGTTAGCGCCGGCTTCCACCAGTTTTTTGCGGATGTTTTTGATGTGGGAGTAGATGAAGTCGAAATTATCGGCCAGGTCTATACCGTCGCCCCAAAGGTGTTCGGCTATGGCGTTTTTAGAAACTACCTTCCCTTTGTTGGCAATAAAATAAATGAGCAGGGCAAATTCTTTACGGGTAAATTTTAAAGGCTTATCATGTACGCTTACCGTTTTGGCCTGCAGATCGATGCTGATCTCGTTAAACACCAACAGGTTGCTGCCATTATACATTTTACGCCTGATAATGGCAGACACACGGGCCTTAAGCTCCGACAGGTGGAATGGTTTTACAAGGTAATCATCAGCTCCCAGATCAAGGCCCTGCAACCGGTCATCGAGCGAATTTTTGGCAGATATGATAAGTACGCCATCGGTAAAATTACTTTCTTTTATTTTTTTGAGTATGCTGATGCCATTGCCGCCTGGTAATGTAATATCCAACAGGATACAATCATAGCGATATAGTTCGACCTTGGTGAGGGCGGCGGCATAGGTTGAGGCTGTTTCGCATATATTTCCGGCTTCGGAAAAATATTCCTCAATACTCTCGCGCAGACCCTCTTCGTCTTCAATGATCAGTAATTTCATTATTAAATTTTAAGTGATGAGCTGTGCGTAATATTTGGATGAAGTTAAAATTAATGTTAAAACTCAAAGCTATAAACTCTTTTTGTACACATTTTGGATTTACAAACAGATGAATTTATTTTAAATGAAACAGAATGTATCCAAAATGGTAATCTACTTTTAACTTACATATAACTTATAACTAAAACCATGTGGTGGATTTACGCTTTACTATCGGCATTGTTTGCCGCGCTTACCGCAATATTTGCCAAAATAGGCATAAAAGGAGTTGATACCGACCTTGCAACTGCCATACGTACCGTGGTGATATTAATACTGGCCTGGGCTATTGTATTGTTTAAAGGCAGCAATAAAGGTATTGAAGGTTTAACCCGGGTAAACTGGACATTCCTCATCATGTCGGGCTGTGCAACCGGTCTCTCGTGGATCTGTTATTTCAGAGCCCTGCAACTGGGTAAGGTGTCGCAGGTAGCCCCGGTTGATAAGCTGAGCGTGGCACTGGCCATTGTTTTAGCTGTTGTATTTTTGGGCGAACCACTCACATTAAAAAATGGTATTGGCGCATTACTGATAATTGCCGGCACCTTAGTGTTAATATTTTGAGTTAGAATCGAGAATCAAGAGTCAAGAGCCAAGAGATAAAAGCGAGTACTTGAATTACATAAAGTTTATCCTTCATCCTTTGTCTGAAAGTCTTTTGTCTGATAATCCTTCATCTAAAAGTCCTTTGTCTTTCGTCTAAAAGTCCTTCGTCCGATCGTCCATTGTAACAACTGTGTTGATAAGTTAACCTTATTGTAACAAACACGCAAACATTCAGAATATATCCAAACTTTCTTTTCAAATTCGCCGCCAGATCACCTGTTCTAAGATAATGAAGGCGTATTATATATTATTTCTTTTTGTTCTGTTTACCATAATAAATGTACAAGCCCAGGCTCCTGCGGGCAAGGGAAAAATCAGCGGAAAAATTACCGATGCTGCTACCAAACAAGGGGTTGATTATGCAACCATATCTGTTTATAAACAAGGTGCCGAATCGCCTTTTAACGGTATCAGCACCGACCCTAAAGGGAATTTTACAGTAGACAAGATCCCCCCGGGCGAATACAAAGTTACCGCCGATTTTTTAGGCTACCAGCGGGCTACAGTTGAGCATGTTATAATTAAAGATGGAACTGCCGTAAATTTGGGCGAAATTTTATTATCGCCCATGCCGCGCCAGCTAAAGGATGTAAACATTACAGCCACTGCGCCAACCGTTCAAAACAAGATAGATAAAATGGTGTACAACCCGCAAAACGACCTGAGTGCGCAGGGCGGGGTAGCTATTGATATATTAAAAAAGGTACCCCAGGTTACGGTGGATATTGATGGTAATGTAGAGTTGCAGGGCAACTCCAATATTCGTTTTTTGATAAATGGTAAGCCATCAAGTATTTTTGGCGCCAGCCTTGCCGATGCGCTGGCCAGTATCCCGGCCAGCCAGATAAAAAGCATTGAGGTAGTTACCAGTCCGGGCGCTAAGTACGATGCCGCAGGTACAGGGGGTATAATCAATATTATTTTAAAGGATAGCAGGGTTGAGGGTATTAACGGCAGCGTTAACCTATCGGCAGGTACCCGCCGCGAAAACGGATCTTTTAACCTCAACGTGCGTAAGGGAAATTTTGGTGTTAACGCCTTTTTTAGCGGCAACGCGCAAATCAACAGTAACTCGCCAAACACCAATAACCGTACATCCACCAATGAACTGGGCAATACAACCACATTTTTTCAGCAGGGAAGTAATAACTTCAGGCGCAATGGCTATCAATCGGGCTTAAATTTTACCTGGAACATCAGTAAGCATGATGACCTTACCGCAGCTGTAGGTTTTAATCATTTTGGTAACCATAACAAAGGGATCACCAACCAGGATCAGCGTATTGTTGATGCATCGGGCAGCCTGCTTTCTGATACCGCCAGCATCCGTAACTCCAGCAGTAAATTTAACGGAACTTCAACCGATGTGAGTTTAAGCTATAAAAAAACCTTTGAAAAAGAGGGGCAGGAGCTTGATGTATTGTACTCGTCGAGTTTTGGTGATAACAGTTTCAGCTCCTTTCAACGTACCGACTACACAAATGCAGGTATTTTACCCACAGGGGTATCTAATAACAACCCTGGTAAAGACAGGGAAATGAATATCTCTGTTGACTATGCACAACCGGTAAGTAAAAACTTTACCATTGAAACCGGCGCCAAGCTCGATTTTAGCCATATCAACAACAACGTGGTTACCACTACTTTAGATACCACCGGCAATTTTGTGCCCAACGCCGGGCAAACCTATGGCTTTACTTACGATCGTAAAATATATGCTTATTACTTGTCTGCAAGTACATCGGTATTTAATAATTTCCTGGATATAAAGGCAGGGTTGAGGGACGAGTATACCGTTACCACAGCCGATTTTAAGAATACCAATATCCCGAATTACAATATTTTAGTGCCATCATTGGTATTTTCGCACAAATTTGATGAATCGCAGTCGGTTAAACTAAGCTTTACCCGCCGGATAGAACGCCCCGATTACGGCGATCTTAACCCATTCCTTAATATCAGCGATACACATAACATTAATACAGGTAACCCCAATTTAAAGCCAGAGCGTGGCGATAATTTTGAGCTGGGTTACAATAAATCATTTGATAAGGGAGCAAATATCAACATAGCCGCTTTTTACCGGAGAAATACGGATGATATACAGCGTTTTACCACCTTTTACCAAACCCTTGTTTTAGATGGTATTACCTATACCAATGTATCGCTTACCCAACGGTATAATATAGGATCCGAGATCCGTACCGGTATCAACATCTATGCATCATTACCGGTTACCAAAGCGTTCAACCTGCGAACCAACATGATATTTTCTGACAGGACGAGTAACAATCCCGGTAGCCCAAGTGTGAGCGGTTTTGCTTATCGTTTAAACCTGAACGCTCAATACGACTTTGGTAATAACCTGAGCGCCGAATTTTTTGGAAATTATAATTCATCGCAAAAAGGARTCCAGGGAACCCAGCCTAAATTTGTTTTCTACAACTTCGCGATGCGTAAAATGTTCATGAATAAAAAGGCCAGTATAGGCCTTACCGCATCAAATCCGTTTGCTAAATATGTGGGCCAGCGCTCAACAACTTTTGGCAGTAATTTTAACCAGACTAATGTAAGATTAATACCTATCCAGTCATTCGGCATAAGCCTCAGCTATAAATTTGGCAAACTCGATTTTAAGAAAGACAAGAGCAAAGAGAAAGAAGATAACGAAGGCAGACAAGATGAAACGTCTGTTGATAAAGGGAAGTAAGCTGCTTAAAGCCGAAGGCTTAAAGCTAAAAGCTCGAAGCAGCAGAAGGCTTGCTTGGGAAGTAAGCTTAAAGCTAAAAGCAGAAGGCTCAAAGCAGCAGAAGGCTTGCTTGGGAAGTAACTAAAAAAAGCGATGGTAAAACCATCGCTTTTTTTAGCAGTAAAGCTTTAAGCTTTAAGCCTTCTGCTTTAAGCTTTTTTACCCGTTCTTAATCAAAATACTCTCAATTACCAGCGTGGCATCTTCGCAGCTATCAGTGGCTGTTTCCATTGCCATAAAAACATCAGTATATTTTATAAGTTGTATGGCATCGGTTTCGTTAGCAAGTAAATCGGCAAAGGCTTCGTTATAAACAGTATCGGCCTGGTACTCCAGCTTTTTAACATTGTTGCAAAGCTCAAATATTTGTACCGAATTGCTTAGGTTGTTCATGGCTTTAACCGCATCTCCAAGGCCCGTGGTTGTTTGCAGAATAATATCGGCCAGGTTAATGATTGGAGGGGTTATCTTAGGCACGTCGTACAGGTTTATCCTGCGGGCTGCCATGGCAATGCTATCGGCAACATCATCAATAGCGGCGGCCAGATCGCACATATCCTTGCGCTGAAACGGTGATATCAGCATCCTTCCCGATTCTGTAAATACCTGGTGGGTAATTTCGTAACTTTTTGTTTTTAGCTTATCAATATGATTAAACTGAAATTTTTGTTCGTAGGTATCGCTTGAGTTTACCGCAGTGTTAAGCAGGGTCGCCATTTCGGTAGCATTGGCAACAGCGCGATTAAATAAATCATAAAAAACCTGGTTTGAATTGGGGAATATCGACATTGACTTGAACTTTTTAAACAGCAATTAAGTTAAGAGCGTGTATGCTAAGTAATTAGCACGCATTATGCACAAATATTTATGCGGCTAAATGTAGCCATTAATTTGGTGTGAAAAGTAATGCAATTGTTAACGCAGTGTTAATTAAATGTTATTAAATTATATAACGGTTGTATTAACAGATACGATACAATTACCCGGGTAAATAAATTATAATGTAACATTTGCCCGGTATTAAAACAAAATCGCCGTTATGTTTATTATAACTGATATAAGCCAAGAGTCATGAAATCCGCTGATAAACATTATAAATTTATAAACAGTCAAACTGGTTATGCAATTTATTACCACTCATTAAGCAGCGACCTCAGCAACGAAGAGATCAAAAAACAATTGCAGGATGTAAAAAACCGTGTGGCAATACAAAATAGAATTTACTGCGAAACTGTTTATTGGGAGGAGATAAAAGAAAATGCTGATGCTTAACATAATAAATTCTGCACCAGTATTTTAATTTGCTTTTGTGCACAGAAATGTGGTACAT
>NZ_JBFUKF010000069.1:0-18448 GCF_056400985.1 Mucilaginibacter sp. P4_G9
TAATATATCATTACTGATTTTCAATCTAATTTGTTAGACACAACGGTAAAATTATTGTTACCATGAAACATAATTTAATTTTCATTTTAATATTTTCTCCTTGTATTGTATTTGCCCAGGTATTTAACCAGGAGGAAATAAAAAGGACCGAAACACAGGCTAAAGCTGTAACTATTATTCGCGATAATTATGGCGTGCCGCATATTTATGGTAAAACAGATGCCGATGTGGTTTTTGGGCTGATGTATTCGCAATGCGAGGATAATTTTAAAGGTATTGAGCGTAACTACCTTTACCAGCTTGGCAAACAAACCGAAGTTGATGGCGAAAATAGCCTCGCCACCGATATTCAACTCCAATTGATAGCTGATACTGCCGACGCTATCAGGGATTATAAAACAAGTGCGCCTGCTTTCAGGAAATTGATGGATGCCTTTGCCGATGGCATAAACTATTACCTGTATAAGCATCCCGAAATAAAACCTAAGGTGTTTAAATATTTTAAGCCCTGGTATGCCTTAATGTTTACCGATGGCAGCGTGGCAGCAACCGAAACCGGCGGGATTAAGCTGGAAGAAACAAAAGCATTTTATGCTGATGGCGGTGAAAAACTGGGTGCCTTGATAAGCCATCCCGAAAAAAACTACGAATTTGCGAATGAACGGGAAACCGGGTCAAACGGTTTTGCTATATCGCCATCTAAATCGGCATCGGGGCATGCTTTATTGTACATTAACCCACATGTGCCTTTTTACTTCCGCAGCGAGGTGGAGCTGGTAAGCCAGGAAGGGCTGCATGCTTATGGCGCAGTTACCTGGGGGCAGTTTTTTATTTACCAGGGTTTTAACCAACATTGCGGCTGGATGCATACCAGCAGCTACGCGGATGTGGCCGACCTTTATGCCGAAAAGATGACCAAAAAGGACGGCGGGTGGTTTTATGAATACGATGGAGCGCTTAAACCGGTAACCACCCGTAAGCTTGTCATCAATATAAAAAATGGCGATAAAGTTGAGCAACGAACAATAATGGCCTATTACACACATCACGGACCGGTATTGGGAAGCCGCGATGGTAAATGGTTAGCTTTAAAAGCCAATAACCGCTCATATAATGCACTGCTGGAGTCATGGCAAATTACCAAAGCCAATACCCTTGCCGGGTATAAAAAGGCTATGGACCTGGTATCAAACGCTACCAATAATACTGTTTATGCAGATGATAAGGGCAATACGATTTTTTGGTATGGCAACTATATCCCCAAAAGAGACCCTAAATATGATTGGAGCCTGCCGGTTGACGGCAGCGCACGTGCAACAGAGTGGCAAGGCGTTCATCAACTTAAAGAAATTGTTACAACTACAAACCCTGCTACCGGCTGGATTCAGAATTGCAATTCAACGCCGTATACTGCTGCCGGGACAAGCAGCCCCGATAAAAGTAAATATCCCGTTTATATGGCGCCGGATGGTGAAAACTACCGGGCCGTAACAGCCATTAATATATTAAAAAATGCAGATCATTTTACGCTTGATGGCCTTATAGCCAAAGGTTACGATCATTACCTGGCCGCTTTTGACGATTTATTACCCGGGTTATTTAAAGCTTATGATAATGCCCCGGATTCGTTAAAAAGCTCCCTTGCCGAACCTGTAAAGCTGTTGCGGCAGTGGGATAAACGTACAGCCGTAAATTCGATAGCCTGTTCGCTGGCCATTGAATGGGGTACTTTGATGTTAAAATTGCTTCCGCCGCCTAAAACAGACCAGCAAAGCACCTTTATAACGCAGCGGATAAAAACGCTTGCCGAACAAACGCCGGGCGATCGGCAGCTGGCTCTTTTAACTGATGTTTTGAAAAACCTGCAAAGCCGCTTTGGCACCTGGCAGGTACAATGGGGGGATATGAACCGCTACCAGCGCCCTGCGGACGGCACAACGTTCGACGATAATTTACCCAGTATCCCAGTGGGCTTAACGGGCTCTGGATTTGGCCAGTTGCCATCGTTCCAGAGCCGTACTATGAATACGCTAAAGCGATATGGCTACTCGGGTAACAGCTTTGTAGCCGCTATTGAATTTGGCCCCAAGGTAAAGGCCAAAAGTATCATGACCGGGGGGCAATCATTTGACCCGACTTCAAAAAACTTTAGCGACCAGGCCCAGGGCATTATTGATGGCAGGTTTAAGTACGTTTTGTTTTATAAACAGGATGTGCTTAAACATGCTCAAAGAACCTACCATCCGGGTGATTGATTAATTGTTTAAAAAAGTATATTTGGATACAATAATAAAAATGAAGAAATACCTGTTTTTAGCATTACTATCGTTTTGCTGTGTTGATCTGTTTGGGCAAAGCATCACCATTAATGACCTCACCAATTTAACAAATCTATCAAACGGCGATGCCCATAATTATTTGGTTTTAACTAAAGGGTTTAAAAAAAAATATACCCAGGATGTTGATGGCAACACGGTAGAGAATTTAAATAAAATTGGTATTGAGCATAAAGAAGAATCGGTTGCTATTGGTGTTGCCACCAAATTAAGCAGCGGTGCCACATTGCGTACAGTGGCTTATAAAACTGCTACCACCAAACATATTTTTAATTTAATTACCCAGGCAAAAAGTGCAGGCCTTCCAATGCGATTCCAGGGGGCCGATTCTGTAAACAATATTTATCTTTTTGATAACGACTTTTTTCATATCGTGATGCTCATAAGTCGTGATAATACATCTGGCTTTGTTGAGGTGAAACAAAAAGAATATGTAGGATTTGATTAATGTTTTGCTGGTGAATCACCTCCGGATTTCACAGTCAAAATTCCATTCGGCTTTATTATATTGCAGTACCAATTTATAAAGCTTATGGAGCATATCAGCCGCAAAAAATTTATTGCAACCGCAGCTATGGCGGCAGCCGGCGTCCCCTTCGGATTAAATGCATTGGGTAAAAACCTCTCAAATCTTGCTGAGCCAGGTCAGCACCAAATCGCGTCATCGGCAACAGAAAAAATTAAAGTAAGCATATTTTCCAAACACCTGCATTGGCTTAACTATGCCGATATGGCTTTATTAGCTGCCAGCATGGGTTTTGATGGGGTAGACCTGACCGTGAGGCCCGATGGGCATGTATTGCCCGAAAATGTTGCAACCGATTTGCCAAAGGCGGTGGCTGCAGTAGAGAAAGCAGGTTTAAAAGTATATTCCATAGTAACCAATATCAAATTGCCCGGGGAGAAATACACACATGATATTTTAAAAACTGCTTCGGCATTGGGCATAAAATATTACCGTACGGCCTGGTTTAATTATAATAATGACATAAGTATTCCCGAAAATCTAAAAACAATTAATGGGCAGTTTGCATTTCTTGCTGCGTTAAACAAGCAATATCATATCCATGGAGCCTATCAAAACCATTCGGGCGAGCTGTTTGGCGCTTCTGTTTGGGACCTCTGGCTGGCAGTGAAGGATCTTGATCCGGCTGCCATAGGTTGCCAGTATGATATCAGGCATGCCACTACCGAAGGCGCCGATACCTGGGCAACATCTATGCAACTGCTCATTCCGCATATCAAAACGATTAATGTGAAGGATTTTTATTGGGAAAAAAAGAATGGAAAATGGCAGGTGAAAAGCGTACCCCTGGGCGAAGGAATGGTTGATTTTAAGAAGTATTTCACGGTGCTTAAGCAATATAATATCACTGGTCCGTTAAGCCTGCATTGCGAGTATGACCTGGGCGGCGCGCAGGATGGTGCACGGCAACTAACGATTAGTAAAGAGTCCTTTATCGATGCTGTACAAAAAGATTTAACTACGTTAAGAGGATGGTTGAAAGAGTACGATTTATAATAAAGTTTATATAAATAGCTTGTTTCCAAATGTTATTGCGGGCACTTATTATTGATGTTTTAGTAAAAAAATATTTTTGTCATCCTGAACGTAGTGAAGGATCTGTTGTTCGCCATGCATTTTCGCCCTGTGCAGTCTGCAAATAGATCCTTCTCTACGTTCAAGATGACAAACCTTTCAAAACGTTATTTCACCTCAGTTCCGGGATTTTATAACTTCCTGGAAACTTGATAAATACCTCTATAATAATTTGCAATTGTAACAAGTTTATTACTATATTTATATAGCGCAAAAAAGCCATTTTAACCCAATAAGACCGCTGTTTGCCTAAAACCAATTTAACTGTTAAAAGGAGGCTTGTGATGAACGTGGTTCATAAAATAGAAAACTGGGGCGATACACATCACCCTAAAATCCTCGATATTGTACGTATAGCGCTTGGTATATTCCTGCTGTTAAAAGGTATCGCCTTTATGCAGAATACAGCATACCTGAGGCACTTGATTGAAGGCCAGGATATAATAGATCTTTCGCCCGATGTGCTGATGGTTTTAGTTTATTATGTAACGTTTGCCCATATGGTGGGCGGTATACTGATAGCCCTTGGTATATACACCCGGATGGCATCCATCATCCAGATCCCGATTGTTATAGGCGCGGTATTTTTAACCAGTATTTTTAAAGAACCAATAAATACTTTAGCCTGGCCGTCTATTACAGCCCTTGTTCTGCTTCTGCTATTTACCATCCTGGGCTCGGGGCCTATTTCTTTAGATAAATATCTGGCTGATTGAGTGGTGAGTGGTGAGTGGTGAGTGGTGAGTGGTGAGTGGTGAGTGGTGAGTAAATTGCCATACAATTTAGTCAAAAATCGTGGTAATCCTTTAAACTGATTAACAGCACAGCCCTCCTGAACACATTTGAAAGATAAACAACATGTGAAGAATCCGGGTTCACGCAAAATTCTGTGAATTCCTTAATTCGTTTAATTCCGGTTCAGGCAATACGAAACAATCGCTGCTTGTGAGGACACAAGCAGCGGAAAAATTCTGAGAAATTCCTTAATTCGTTTAATTCCGGTTCAGACAATTTCAGGCGGAAGAACCATCTGCACATCTATAATCTGAAATCCGCACATTTGAAATCTGCAGATCTAATCAATACCCTATCGCCAGGTCATCTACATAGCACCAAAGCCAGCGTTCGCCGGGTTCGGCCGAGATCACTACCGGGTGGCTTGTGGCWTTAAAATGCTTGGTCATGTGGGTATTGGGTGAGCTATCGCAGCAAAGTGTTACTCCACAGGTTTGGCAGGTGCGCAGGTGCATCCACGTTGAATGTGTTTTCATACATTCTTCGCATACATATTCCTTTGGTTGTTTTATATCAGTAACGGCTTCCAGGTGCCGGCATATTTCATCTTCCTGCATGGGGGTAATTTTAAACTTCTGCTAAATATTTGTGTACAAAACTAATTGCCATTGAGCCTTCGCCCACGGCAGATGCCACGCGGTTCATGGCCCCTGCACGTACATCACCGGCAGCAAATATGCCCGAGCAACTGGTCTCCAATAAAAACGGGTCGCGTTTAAGCTTCCATATCTTGTTAAAGTGTTCATAGGTGCGCAGGTCACGGCCGGTTTCAATAAAATCTTTATTGTTTTTTATAATGTCGAGTTTTATCCAGTCGGTATAAGGTTTGGCGCCTATAAATATGTACAAGGCAGCGGCTTTATTGGTAACCGTTTCCTGCGTTTTACAGTTTTTTAAAGTTAGTTTTTCAAGGCAGTTACTCCCATGAGCTTCAGTAATTTCGGTATCAGGTACAACCTCAATATTGGGTGTTTCGCTTATCTGTGTTATCAGGTAGGCCGACATGGTTGACACCAGGTCCTCGCGCCGGATAACGATATGCACCTTATCGGCATACTTCGACAAGTGCATAGCCGCCTGCCCGGCAGAGTTTCCGCCACCTATTACATATACATCTTTACCGGTACAGGCCGAAGCTTCGGTAGTTGCGGCCCCATAGTAAATACCGGCCCCGGTAAAGTTTTCAACTCCTTTAACATCAAGTTTGCGGTAATCTACACCGGTGGTAATAACCACGGTACGGCTGATAATCTCGGGACCGTCATCCAGTATAATGGTTTTATAGCCATCCTTTTGTTTGATATCGCTAACAGATTGCGGCGATAAGAATTCGGCACCCAAACGCATGGCCTGGCTAATGGCACGGCGGGTAAGATCGGCCCCGCTCAGGCCTGCCGGGAATCCTAAATAGTTTTCAATCCGCGAGCTGGTTCCTGCCTGTCCGCCGGGTGCTTTGCGTTCTATCAGTAATGTTTTTAATCCTTCGGATGCGCCATACACTGCGGCAGCAAGCCCTGCAGGGCCTGCACCAATAATTACCACATCGTAAACATCGGTAAGGGTTTGCGGATTTTTGTCAAGTTTTGCCGCTATCCCTTGTATAGAAGGTTTTTGCAAAAAGCTGCCATCTTCAAAAAAAACAGTAGGGAGGCAATCTGTTGTAAGGCTGTTAAGGGCTAATAAACTACCGGCATCAACGTTTCTTTCAATATCCAGCCAACGGTAGGGTATCAGGTTACCGGCCAAATAATCCTTAATCACATGTGATTGCGGCGAAAATTGATAACCAATTACTTTTATACCCACAAATTCGGGGATATAGTTGTTTTGCCAGTCTTCCAGCAGATCGTTTATAACCGGGTAAAGTTTTTCTTCGGGCGGATCCCATGGTTTCATGAGGTAATAATCAAGCTGCACATCATTAATAGCTTTAATGGCAGCTTCCGTATCTGAATAAGCGGTGAGCAGTACACGCTTTGCATCAGGGAATATTTTTTTTGCTTTCTCTAAAAACTTAACGCCTTCCATTTCGGGCATGCGCTGGTCGCAAAGGAAAAGGGCTACCACATCCGAACCATTTTTTAGTTCGGTAAGGCTTTCAAGGGCTTCATTTGCCGATGTTGTGCTTAGTATTTTGTACTCTTTACCGTAATGCGATCTCATATCGCGGCTGATTGACCGGAGTACCTGCGGGTCATCATCAATTGAAAATATAATAGGTCGGCTCATAGGGAATGCTACAGGTAAATTTTTAATGCTTTATTCTAAAAAATGTTTACTACCCATCAATCAGGAAGCAAACACTAAACTCGGTATGCCCGGGCTTCGATTTTACTTTGATCGATCCGCGGTGCTGTTTTACTATCCGTTGTACCACCTCAAGGCCCATCCCGGTACCTTTGCCCATCTCTTTAGTGGTAAAAAACGGATCAAATACCTGGCCCTGAATTTCCTCTGGGATGCCCGGGCCATCGTCAATTATAAAAACCTCTACAAATTCACGGTCGCGGCGGGTTTTTATAGTTAGTGTACCTTTGCCTGCCGGTTCCATGGCATCAAGGGCATTATCTATCAGGTTAGTCCATACCTGGTTAAGTTCGCCTATCAGCGCCTTAACTTCGGGCAAAGTTCGGTCAAAATCTTCAACAACGGCTATATTTCCTTTTCTTATTTTGTACCCCAGCATAGTAAGCGTGTTGGTAATACCAATATGAATATCGGCATACTGCTTATCCTGCCCGCGGTCCATATGCGTAAAGGTTTTAACAGAAGTTACCAGTTCGGCTATCCGTTTTGATGATTCCTGGATATCCTCTATCATTTTTTCGGCTATCAGCTTGCTGCTTATCCAGTTAATTAAGGTTGATAAAAATTCTTTTGGGGCATACTTTTTAAAGGTCTCCAGGTTATCGGCGCTAAATTTAAAATCAACAAAACTTTCAGCAATATCGTAGCTGTTTTCAATCTCGTTCTCATCAAGCCATTCGCTTATTTCATCTTCCAGCTGGGTGCGTTGTTTAAGGCTTAAACGGGTATGGTCTTTGTTTGATAATACCTTAAACAATTCATTTGTGATCCCGTCAATCTGGTCAGCATCCATTTTTACGGTGAATATGCTTTTAAGATTTTGAGGCACAAGGCGCAGGTGCTTGCTTAAAGATATAGAATCGCGCACAATGGCCGATGCCGGGTTATTAAGCTCATGTGCCAATCCGGCAGACAGCTTGCCCAATGCCATCATTTTTTCGTTTTGCTGCTGCAGGGCGGTAAAATCGCGCACGCGGGTGGTCATGATATGTACYAGCGCCTGGGTAAGCTCAAAATGATTTTTTATCATTTCGTTTATGCGTTCGGTTGGGAAGCTAAGCACATGCAGTTCGCCTATGGCCTCCGCATAACCTTTAGCTATCATTCCACGGGAAAAGGGGAGGTACCCCGTAATACTACCCGGTCCCACATTTACAAAATCCCTGACTCCCCGGTTTTGCAGCATATAAAAACGCAAACTGCCTTCTACAATTATATGAGGGCCCGTCATGGGTTTCCCCGGCTCATTCAATAATGTGCCATTTTCAAATACCTGGTTTTCACTAACATCTATCAGCCATTGCAGCTGATCATCCGGAACATTTATTAAAGCCTCAAGCGATTTAAGCCAGGACACGGTTACCTTTTGCATAAAATAAAATTAGGGATTATTATTTAATAGTAGAATGGAAGGGGAAAAAATTGCAAAGCGATGTTGTCTGAATCAGAATTTTCAGAATTATAATGAATAAACAGAATTGGTAATTGACATTCTGAAAATGTCAGATTCAGACAGAGGCTCTACACCCACTTACTCAAAAACACCCCAAAGGCTTCTTTATACTGATCGCCAACGGTGATGTTCACCTTGCCAATTTGGAGGGCATTGCGGGTGATGGAATTGATTTTATCAAGCGATACGATGAACGAGCGGTGTACCCGCATAAAACGTTTTGCAGGCAGTTTTTCTTCCAGCGCTTTTAAGCTGGTGAGCGAAAGCAAGGGCTTTTCGATACCCTGCAGGTATACTTTTACATAGTCTTTTAAGCCCTCAATGTACAATATATCTTTTAGCGCTATGCGCACCAGTTGATACTCAATCTTTAAAAACAAGTAATCGTCTTCAATGCGGTGTTCATCTGCAGCTGCGGATACAGGTGCGGCAGCAGCTGAGCGCTGCAACAATTCGGCGTAGCTTAGCGCCTTGTTTGCCGCGTGCAAAAACTCTTCATAATTAAAAGGTTTAAGCAGGTAGTCCAAAGCGTCAACTTTGTATCCCTCCAGTGCAAACTGGTTGTAGGCGGTGGTAAAAATAATGCGTGGTTTATTGGCGCCGCGGCTATCCAGTACCCGTGCCAGTTCAATACCGTTTAAATTGGGCATTTGGATATCCAGGAATATGAGGTCCACCTTTTGATCCTGCAAGCCTACCAGTGCTTCAACCGCGCTGCTGTACCGGCCTGTTAGTTTTAAAAATGGCGTTTGTTCAATAAAGCTGCAAACCAGCCCAAGGGCCAGTGGCTCGTCATCAACGGCAATACAATTTAATATCATGACAGGTTGAGCGTTAGGTGGACTTTATACGTATTGGCAACAGGGTCTTCTTTAATATCCAAGGTATATTTACCGGCATAAAGCAAATCAAGCCGGCGCAGGGTATTGGTTAAACCAATGCCTTTATTTTCTTCAAGATTAACGTTTTGGTCTTTATAAATACTGTTCTCTACACATAATTCAAGCTTTTCGGCATGCTGCTCAACACTTATGAGGATGCCGCTGGGCGCGGTGGCACTTATGCCATGTTTAAAAGCGTTCTCTACAAAAGGTAAAAATATCATAGGGGCAACGCTCATATCATTTACTTTTGCCGGCGAATTAAATGTTACAGTTACCTTATCAGTAAGCCGTAATTCCATCAGGCTGATGTAATCCTTTATAAAGGCTATTTCCTGGCTAAGTAAAGCGGTGCCATGCTGTGTATCATACAACACATACCGCATCATGCGCGAAAGCTGGTGGATAGCCTTCCGCGATGTATCGGCATTTACATGTGTAAGGGCATAAATATTATTGAGCGTATTAAAAAAGAAATGCGGGTTGATCTGCGCTTTAAGGAATGACAGTTCGGAGCTTATCTTATCCTGCTCCAAAGCCTCGCGCAGCCTGATATCAGCCTGCCATTTTTGTATGGCGGTTATGCTGGTGCTGATGCCCAACACCAGGGCCATGATGAATACGATTACAAAATCAAAAATATGGTTTTTCCCTCCCGATTTTGGCGGCCTGATGTGTTTGTGCGTAGCTGCATCCATTAATTGGTGCATATGTAGCGCGCTATCAAAAAGATTGTTTAGAAAATATATCGCTACTATCAGGCCAATTATAATCAGAAAGTACATTCCGGTGCGGTTTTTCAATAGATATAACGGCACAAGTATAATAGAGTTGATATAAAAGGCCGCTACCAGCATAATGATAACCAAGCCCTGTTTTATCCAGAATTGGTAAGGTAACACAATATTCCAGGTAAGGGGCTGGTACAAAAGCAGTGCAAAAATGAGTACAGCCCATGTTAGTACGTGGATTAGAATAGTGATAGTAGTGCTTTTTGATTTGAGACTCATTTTGGGTTATAATCAGGAGTCAAGATACGAGAATCAAGACTATTTGTGTTTATTATTTTTGACAGAAAATCTTGACCTGAGATTTTCGATTGCGGTTTAATAATCTTTCAATATTACTAAACCATATCGTTATCAGTTAACCATAATCGCCTAACAGGCAGAACTTGCCGACAAAGGGTGAAAATTGACCGTTAAACAAGCTCTCTGCAACTACGATGGGCAAATGCATAGATTTATAGGCAAAAAGCATGCCTTCGTCTACGTTTGCTGCATCCTTGTCTATTCTGTTTTTTATAGTAATGCCGATGCTATTGTTTTGTGGCTGTTAAAGAAAGCCGCAACTATGAAATTTAAATCTACATACTTAATAACCCTGGCTATAATGTTTAGCCTTAGCACCTACGCCCAAACTGGCAGGCAGATAAAAGGCTTTGTAAAAGATTCAACAGGGGTTACCTTACCTGGTACCACTGTTAAACTTTTAACCGGAGCTGATAGCAGTACTGTAATGACTGATAATAATGGCGGGTTTACATTTAACGATGTAAAAGTTAACCAGTTTAGCCTGCTTTTAAACTCCATAGGTTACCAGCCGTTAAAGCGCCGGTTTATTTTAGATAAAGCCGCCACACCTGTTTTACTTAATTCTATCGTATTAAAAAATGATACCTATATGCTCAACACCGTTAACATTACCGATGTAAACCCGGTAAAGCTAAAGGAGGATACGATTGAGTTTAATGCAAGCGCCTATAAAGTGCGCGATAATGCCCCGGTAGAGGATGTAATTAAAAAACTGCCAGGGGTTGATGTAGATAAAGATGGTAATGTTACCGCCCAGGGTAAAAGCGTAACCAAAGTAAGGGTAAACGGCAAGGATTTTTTTGGAGGTGATGTAAAATCGGCAACCAAAAATTTACCTGCCGATATTGTACAAAATATACAGATAATAGATGATTACGGCGACCAGGCCAACCTTACCGGTGTAAAAAGCGGTGAGCMCGAAAAGGTTTTGAACATTACCATTAAAGAAAGTAAAAACTACGGTTATTTTGGGCAGGCCAGTTTAGGTGGGGGCAGGGATGCCATCCCCGGTATATCAAACAGCCAGGAAGGCAGCCGCTACGTAGCATCGGCAAATGTTTTTAGTTTTAGCGGCGACAGGCAGCTGGCTTTTTTAGGTAATTTAAATAATACCAATACCAACCTGTTTACTTTTAACGGCGGCGGGCCAAGGGGCGGTGGTCCGGGTGGCCGCCCGGGTAATAACAGCAGCAGCGCCAATGGCATAACAACTGCACGCTCCTTCGGGCTTAATTATCGCGATAGCTGGGGTAAAAAAATTACCGCCTACGGTAGCTATAGCTTTGCCAATAACTCCATATTTACCATAAGCAATACCATTCAAAACAATATATCGGCAACAAACCCAAGCACCAATACCAATAACAATACTCAAACCGACGAAAAACTTAACCATCGCTTTAACTTCAATATTGAGTATAAGCCGGATACAGTTAACTACATAAAAATTACACCATCGTTTGCTTACGCAAAAGTGAATACTACACAAATAGGTAATAGTTTGCTTGTAAATAATTCCGAGACGGTATCAAACTATAACTTTAATACCCTGAGCAACCAAAGCGAACCAAATTACGGGGCCAACATTTTATTTAACCACCGTTTTAGCAAGCGTGGCCGTAATTTGAGTATCAATGTTGGGGCAGGTTCATACAGCATCAATAAATACCAAAACCCGGTATATACATATATTGAAGGAGCTGCAAACGCGCCTTTAAACCAATTCATCAATACCGACAGCCGTACTGATAGTGTGGGTACAAGCGTATCGTTTTTAGAACCGGTAAGTAAAAAGGGTTACCTGGAACTTACTTATGCCTACCACTATGCCTACACCACTGCCGATAAGCTGACAGATACGCTTAGCGCGGATGGTGTAACCAGGAATCAATACGATTTGCTGAGTAATAATTATACCTCTACTTTTATTACCAACAGGTTTGGCTTAAACTATCGTTTTATCGATAAAAAATATAACTATACCCTGGGTGTGGTTGCCCAGCCAACCATATTGCGCGGTCGGTCATTAATGAGCGCGGCAAGCGAGCCAACCGATAGCCATACATTTAATTTTGCGCCTAATGCCAGGTTTATTTACAACTTTTCGCGCAACCAGTCATTAAGCTTAAACTATAACGGTGCCAGTAACCAGCCAACTTATACCGAGCTGCAGCCCGTTACCGATTTCAGTAATGCATCATACCCGGTTGAGGGTAATCCCGATTTGAAGCCCGAGTTTAACAATAACCTGTCTATCAGGTATAACAAGTTCAATTTCGAGACCGGAAATGTGTTTTTCAGTAATTTATCATTTACCACTACCGATAATAAAATAGTAGCCAACAGCATTACTTACCCCAAAAACTATGCCCCCAACAGTAAACTTGCCGGAAGTATTTTAACCCGGTATTTAAATGCCGACGGATATTATTCGGCGCAGGGATTTTATGTTTTTGCCAAGCCATGGGAAAAACGTAAACATAATTTATTCTTTATAGGCAACGTTGCCTACAATAACAACATCTCTTACATAAGTAAGGTTGATTCGGCAAGTTATTTAATGACCACAGAAAAAAATATAGCTAAAAACCTGGTGCTATCCCAAGGTGTAAAGTTTCGGGTAAGTATTGAAAATGTTATTGATGCCGAAGCCAGTACAACGTTTAGCGTAAATAAGTCAAATAACTCGCTTACCCAGGCTAATATCAACAACAACTTCAGTTCGTTAACCTTAGGCATTAATGGTAAAAACTATGTTTGGAAAGACTGGACACTTAGTTACGATTATTCAAAAGTGTTGTACTACGGTTATACCGGGGCAACCAATCCTAATATACTGAATACATACGTTGAGCGCCGTTTTTTAAAAGGGAATATGGGTACTATCCGCTTATCGGCAATGGATGTTTTTAACCAAAATACCGGTTATACCAGCACCCAAAGCGGCAGCTATGTAACACAAACCAGCAGTAACAGGCTGGGCAGGTATTACCTGCTAAGCTTTACACTTAAGCTGCAGAAATTTGCGGGCAAAAAGCCAAATATGGGCGGTCCGGGCAGTGGCCCTCCTCCGGGTGGCGGCCCGGGTCCCGGCGGTCCTCCTCCGTTTTAATATAATGTGAACTTGTAAAGGATATTTAAAACCTTCCCATCCCTGAGAAAGATGGAAAGAAAAGATCAAAAATAAGGTTGATCTTGATTTAGTTGATGTTATTGATTTAAGGCAATAACCGAGCGTTCCGGGGTTGAGATACCGGAACGCTTTTATTTTACTTTAAAATTCGTAGTTAATACCCACTTTAATGCTGTTTGCATTTATAGTATAATTCTTGCTATTGGTAATAGCTGCAGGGGTAGAATAAGAAATATATATATCCACTTTTTTATTTAAAGTTACACCCAGCTTAATAGGGAAACTGATTAGTCCCGAACTAAGGGAAAGATAGTTGGGCGTAGTTGTTTGAAGATGACTGTTGTAGATAGAATTGCCCGTGGTTTTTACGAATGTATAGGATATACCCGCATCAATAAATAATTTAAAATCATTAGTATTATAAATGTTGTATATCACCTGCGGATTAACAATAACTAAAAACTCCTTTACATTAAAATCAGATTTTGGTATCTCTGGCTGGTTAAAGTAAAGATCTACGGAGTTCTTATATGCTGCTCCGGTAATCATTATTTCGCCCCTGACTAAAAGTTTACCAACACCGGGGTTGGGATATAAATTTACACCTGCTACCACAGCCGGGTAAACGGATGTTGTGTTTTTAGCATTATAAAATTTAGCGTCGGCACTGGTTGTAAACAGTGTATAATTGGCAGCTATCCCGGCAAAAAACTTCCATGCCGGCTTACCACCATAGGTTTTCTTGTCAACAGTCATATTGTTGATTTTTTGGGAAATGCTTTTCAGGTCGGGGAAACTATAAGTAGCGTTTTCTATCTCGGTTTTTAATTTCTCCGATGTCGGGTTATATTTAATGGCCAGGTCATATAGTTGTGGTATATAAATATTTTCGCTCCGGGTTTGTACGCCATGATCTGGTAAATAGTAAATTCTGTAAACCAGTTCCTTAACCTGGCCGGTTTTGTTGTCGGCGATAAAAAACCTGGTTTTTTTTGCATCGATATAGGAATATAAGGTTACGTTAGGTCCATTTTGCTCCACTCTTAAAAATACAACACCCTGCTTTTTAGTTGAATCAATTCCGGTTTGCAATTTTGAAGTATTGGTTTCATCCATGCTGATCTCGCCGGAATAGCGCTGATAAATGGATGAATTAAGTAGTTCAAAATAGCTGATATCGTCTGCCGTGTAAGTTTTAACTCCGGTCGTACCTTTAAATTCTACACTTTTTGGGTTGCCAAACCATTCTTTCTGGTTTATCTCACCACGAATAGTATCGCCGTTAGTAGTAACAACATAGGCGGGTTTGTAATTGCTTTGTGCAAAAGTAAAAAGTGGCAGCAACAGTGCTGATAGCAGCAGTAATTTGAAGGAATATTTCATTTCGAGAGATAAGGTTTAATTGAGGAACAAGATATAAAAATTATATAATCTTATTCTAAAATTATAACAACCCATTTGTCGACAGTATAAAAGTGTAATTTTATCAGCTTTTTTTACAAATATTGATTATATTTACCTTATCAATTGTAAATTAAGCTGAATGAAGCCGCTGTTGTTAAAAGTTTCTTCGGGTCCTGCACATTCTTTTAGTGTTAGGTACGATGTATTGCCCGATATCAATAATCGCTGGCATTGCCATCCCGAACTGGAACTTATTTATTTTAAAAAGGGCAGTGGCACCCAGTTCATAGGCGATAGCATTAAACAGTTTAAAGCCCGTGATATGGTTTTGGTAGGGCCAAACTTACCACACTACTGGCGCTTTGACGATACGTATTTTGGCCAGGATGAAACTGCCGGGGTCGAAGTTTTTGTAATACATTTTTGCGAAAATTTCTGGGGCGACCAGTTTTTACAATTACCAGAAAATAAGCTAATAAAAATACTGCTCGAAAAATCAAAGCGTGGCTTACAAATATTGGGCAGCACTAAAGAGCAGGTAACAAACCAAATGGCAGCAATGCTAAATACAGATGGCGCCGAACGTATTATTATGCTGCTAAAAGCGTTAAATGTTATTGCCAGCAGCATTCCCTCACACTACCTGGCATCCATTGGTTTTAAGTATGATCATGATGATTCTGAAAACGACCGCCTGAATAATATTTATGAATACTCGATGCAGAATTTCAGGAAAAAGATCTATCTGGATGAGATAGCCGAAATTGCCGGCGTAAGCTCCAACTCTTTTTGCCGGTATTTTAAATCAAAAACCCGCAAAACCTTTTCGCAATTCATTATCGAAATAAAAGTTGGCCATGCCTGTAAATTACTGATAGAAAATAAGCTTAATATCAAACAGTTATGTTACGATAGCGGGTTTAATAATTTTTCAACCTTCCACAAGCATTTTAAACTGGTAACCGGTAAAAGCCCGCTGATGTACCAGAAGGAATTTACCAAAAATCCGTAAAGTTTTTTTCTTTTTGTCATGCTGAACGGAGTGAAGCATCTTTATACCGCTATGCGTATTCGGCTTGCACAGTTCACGACTAACGTTGTGTTAACCCTGAATTGACGTTATCCTTTAGTGGAAAGTCTTAAGTTCGAAGTCAAAAAAGAATAAATCCCGTTTGTAACTTACCACTTAGTACTGTTGACTTAACATCAGAGATCCTTTGTGCCCCAAATGACAAGGTGAAGAAAAAGTGCTATATTGAGCTTTCAACCGCTAAATATTTACCATGATCCGTAACATCCTACTGGTTACTTACCGAAATCTTGTTAGAAACAAAGTTTATGCCTTTATTAATATAACGGGTTTGGCGCTGGGTATGGCAGCGTTTATATTAATTTATGCCTATGTAAATTTCGAGAAAAGTTTTGACAGGCAACACCCGGATGCCGCCAATATTTACCGTGTTGAAAGCCAGTTTTACAAGGGCGATAATTTAACCGATAGCTGGCCAACCAGTACCAATGGCTACGCCCCCGCCATGAAGGCCAACTTTCCCGAAATTGCATCATATACCCGCATTAACTGGAACAACTCCGAGCGGGTTGTAAAATATAACAACATCAAGTTTCGCGAACAGCATGTTTGCTTTGCCGATAGTAATTTCTTCAGTTTTTTTGCATACCCTTTATTGAAAGGCGATAGGTTAACAGCGCTTAACCAAATTAATTCAGTAGTTATCTCTGAGTCGGCAGCTAAAAAGTATTTTGGCAATGCCGATGCCATGGGCAGGGTTGTAGATATAAGCACCCTTGATAATACGCTGCATTGTATGGTTACAGGGGTGTTTAAGGATCTGCCTGTAAACTCAACCATGCGGTTCAGCATGCTGGTATCATGGGCCAATACCGCTGAGTTTGCCAAAAACTTTTGGTATCAGCATGAAAGCTACACTTTTGTGAAACTGAAGCCAGGTGCCAATATCCCGGCGCTGGAAGCAAAGTTCCCGGCGTTGGCCGAGCGTTATAAAACCGGCCCGTCTTTAAAAGAATTGAAGTGGGCTATCCATTTGGTGCCGCTAATCCAGGTTCATTTAAACCCCGCAAAACCATACGAAATAGAAGCAAAAGGCAACCGTTTTGCTGTCGGCTTTTTAAGCATCATAGCTTATGTTATCCTGCTGATAGCTTGTATCAATTATATCAACCTGGCAACCACCAAATCGGTTGACAGGGCCCGCGAGGTTGGCATCCGTAAAGTAAGCGGCGCCCATGCATCTCAATTGATCACCCAGTTTCTTACCGAATCGTTAATTATTAATCTTGCTGCACTATTTATAGCAATTATCCTGGTGATAGTTGCCCGCTATAGCTTAGTACATTATTTGTACAGTGAAGGCAGCTATGGCTTACTATTCAACAACGCGTTATATTTAAAAATAGCAGCGGTGTTTGCCGGCAGCATTTTGCTTTCGGGCATTTACCCGGCCACTGTTTTAGCAAGAATGAAACCCATAGCTGTGCTTAAAGGCCGGTTTGCATTCTCCAAAAGCGGCGTATTGTTACGCAGAGGAATGGTAGCCTTCCAGTTTATGGCATCGGTGCTGCTTATAGCCGGCACATTTGCGGTTTACAGGCAAATTGTTTACATGAGTACCCAAAATACCGGGGTAAATATCAACCAGACCATCGTTATAAAAGCACCTGTAAATACGCCAGGCTACGGGCAAAAAATAGCTGCTTTTAAAAATACATTACTGGGCTTTGCCGGGGTGAAGGACGTAACCATATCGGGAGCTGTACCGGGCAAAGAAGTGGGCATGTTTTTAGCCAACAGGCGTTTTGGAGCGCCAAAATCAGAAGAACGTACTTACGAAATGCTTAAGGTTGATCATGATTTTATGCGGGCTTATAATATGCAGTTGGTAGCAGGCAGGGCTTTTGATAAAAGCCGCCCGGCAGATTCAACCGGTGTGGTGATGAATGAGTCGGCAGTGAGGCAGTTTGGTTTTGCATCGGCAGAGGAGGCCGTTGGTCAGAAAGTTTGGATTGAAACCATTCATAACCATCCCGAAGAAATAATAGGGGTGATAAAAGATTATCACCAGCAATCGCTGCAACAAAAATATACCCCGCTTGTACTTTTCATGGATCCGGCCTTGTCATGGATCCCCGCAAGCTATTTCTCCATAAAAGTAAGCCAGGGAAACGTGCCACAAATGGTTGATAATATTAAAAACACCTGGAACAATACTTTCCCCGAATCATCATTTGATTTCTTTTTTCTGGATGACTTTTATAACCGCCAGTACCGGCAGGATATCCAATTTGGCCATTTGTTTACACTGTTCTCTTCATTGGCCATATTTATTGCCTGTATAGGCCTGTTCGGTTTAACTGCCTATTCTGCCGCCCGTCGTACCCGGGAAATAGGAGTGCGTAAGGTTTTGGG
>NZ_JBFUKF010000070.1:0-18363 GCF_056400985.1 Mucilaginibacter sp. P4_G9
TCTTTATACAGGTTGATCTGTTTTACAGATCTTTTTAAACGATTATACATTACCTGTTCCGATTTAGTTAGCGGACGGGTAGCAGGGTTTGTATCCTGTTTTATATTGTAATCCAAGCCAAAAGCATCCAAAACGGCCTTAATGGCCTTCTCGGTTTTTTTGTCGTCAATATTTACAGTCAGCGTAGTCATAATATGCGTTTGTATGGTAAAATTACAAAATGATATCAAATATTAAAAGCATTATTATTCGTTATAACCCTCGGCAATAAGTTTTTCCATTCAAAGAGGCAAAGTAAAAAATCAAAATCCTCAGCACCTTTGCGCAAGATTAAATTTTATGCATTTTCCCTTTAAAGTCTTTTCTAAATTATCAGCATAAATAATTAAAAGTCAGCAAACTGTAAACTCGATAATTAATTGAATATAAACAACCAAACAAAGTAAAACCGATTTGGATATTGCTAAATATTTTAGGATTTTTGCACTTTGGAAAAAAACCATGGTCAATAGTCCATAGACCATGATAATTTCATGACTGCTATGGACCATGGACTATTAACTATTATGAGTAAAGAAGCAGAAAAAGATCCGTCAAAACATATCATCATAAAGGGGGCACGTGTTCATAACCTTAAAAATATGGATGTGGCTATCCCCAAAAACAAGTTGGTTGTAGTTACGGGCATGTCGGGTTCGGGCAAATCGTCACTTGCTTTTGATACCCTTTATGCCGAAGGCCAGCGCCGTTATGTGGAGAGCCTTTCCTCGTACGCACGCCAGTTTTTAGGCCGCATGAACAAGCCCGATGTGGATTACATTAAAGGCATTGCCCCTGCTATCGCTATTGAGCAAAAGGTGATCACTTCAAACCCACGCTCAACTGTAGGCACCTCAACCGAGATCTATGACTACCTCAAACTGCTTTTCTCGCGTATAGGCAAAACCCTTTCGCCGATATCGGGCCTGCCTGTAAAAAAAGATTCGGTGACCGATGTAGTTAATTTTATATTATCGCTGCCCAATGAAACCCAGGTAACTTTATTAGCGCCATTATACCCGCACAATAACCGCAGCTTAAAAGAAGAGCTTGCGGTGTTAATGCAAAAAGGTTTTGTAAGGGTTGAATACCGGGGCAAGCYATCAAAAATTGAAGCCTTGTTAGAAGATGCCAGCATAGTTGATGATGGCTCATGGCTTATTGAGGAGGCGAAAGGCGAAAGCCTGAAGGTGAAAGGAAGCTTAAAGGCGAAAGGCGAAAAGCAAAATGAAACCGAACAGCTCACCACTCACCAGTCATCACTCACCACCTATAACGCTGTACGTATTGTTGTTGATCGGATCAGCAAAAACGAAGAAGATGAAACCGTAAGCCGTTTAGGTGATTCCATACAAACGGCGTTTTTTGAAGGCAAAGGCGATTGCTACGTGCGTTACCAGGAACCCGAGGCTGATACAGAGCAAGAACGCTTTTTTTGCGATCGTTTTGAACTGGACGGAATTAAGTTTGAAGAACCCAGTCCAAATTTTTTCAGCTTTAATAACCCTTACGGCGCCTGCAAAAAATGTGAAGGCTATGGCAAGGTTATTGGCGTTGATGAGGACCTGGTGATCCCCGATAAAAGCAAATCAATATATGAAGKCGCCATTGCACCTTGGCGTGGTGAAAAAATGCGTGAGTGGAACGATAATTTAGTAAGGCATGCCCTCAAATTCGACTTCCCTATACATCGCCAGTATAACCAGCTTACCCCCAAAGAGCAAAAGCTTTTGTGGACAGGCAATAAATTCTTCCGCGGCCTTAATGAATTTTTTAAGGAGATGGAGGAGCAAACCTATAAAATTCAATACCGTGTTTTGCTGTCGCGATACCGGGGTAAAACCACTTGCCCCGAATGTATGGGCAGTCGTTTGCGCCAGGATGCCTCATACGTAAAGATCAACGAACGCTCAATAACCGATGTGGTATTGATGCCCCTGGATAAAGCGCTGGGATTTTTCGAGGGTTTACAATTAAACGAAACTGATGTAAAAATTGGCAAGCGTTTATTAATGGAGATCACCAACCGTTTGGTGTTCCTGAATGATGTGGGCTTAAGCTATTTAACACTTAACCGTTTATCAAACACACTATCGGGCGGCGAATCGCAACGAATTAACCTGGCCACCTCTTTAGGCAGTAGCCTGGTGGGCTCGGTATATGTATTGGATGAACCAAGCATCGGCTTACACCCACGCGATACTCAACGGTTAATAGGTGTGCTTAAATCCCTTCGGGATGTAGGCAATACCGTTTTGGTGGTTGAACACGAAGAAGAGATTATGAAAGCCGCCGACCATATCATTGATATTGGTCCCGAAGCGGGTACGCACGGCGGCGAGCTGATATTTACCGGCACTTATGATGAGATTATAAAGGACCATAACAGCCTGACGGGCAGATACCTGAGCGGAAAGGAAGAAATTGCCATACCTGCCACGCGCCGCAAATGGAATGATTTTATTGAGATAAAAGGCGGGCGCGAAAACAACCTGCAACAGGTTAACGCTAAATTCCCGTTGGGCATATTTACCGTGGTTACAGGTGTATCCGGCTCGGGCAAAACAAGTTTGGTTAAACGCATCCTGGCCCCTGCGCTTCAAAAAACACTGGGTAATTATTCTGGCGAACAAACCGGATCATACGATAGCATTGATGGCGATTACGCAAAAATTGAACAGGTGGAGCTGGTTGACCAAAACCCTATCGGCCGTTCATCGCGCTCAAACCCGGTTACCTATGTAAAAGCCTGGGACGAGATCCGTAACCTGTATGCTGCACAACCTGCTGCCAAGGCCGCTGGGTTAAAGCCGTCTGCATTCTCGTTTAACGTAGAGGGCGGCCGCTGTGATGTTTGCCAGGGCGAGGGTGAGGTGAAGATAGAGATGCAGTTTATGGCCGATATATTTTTAACCTGCGAAACCTGTGGCGGCAACCGCTTTAAACAGCATATACTTGATATTACCTACAACGAAAAAAACGTAGCCGAAGTGCTGCATATGACCATTGATGAGGCTCTGCAGTTCTTTGCCAAAGAGCCTAAAATCATCTCCAAAATAAAACCTTTGGTTGATGTTGGTTTGGGATATGTGCAATTGGGCCAGTCGTCTAACACACTTTCGGGCGGCGAGGCGCAGCGCATTAAGCTGGCATCGTTCCTGGTAAAGGGTAACAATACCCATAAAACACTTTTTATATTTGATGAGCCCACTACCGGGCTGCATTTTGCCGACATCAAAAAACTGCTTAAATCGTTTGATGCGCTGTTGGAACATGGTAACACCATTATTGTAATTGAGCATAATATGGATGTTATAAAATGTGCCGACTGGGTTATCGACATTGGTCCCGAAGGCGGCGACCGTGGCGGTAAAGTTGTATTTGAAGGCGTCCCCGAAGCACTTATTAAAGAGAAGAAATCACATACCGGGCATTATTTAAAGGAGCGGTTTGGGAAGTAAGGTCATTTGATTTATATGAGAACCGGGATTGAACAGATTTTTCGGATTATGGGATTTTCTTTATAGAGGCGCATATTTGCGCCTCTAACTATATCCAGGGATCATTCCAGGTTGGATACACATGCGGCAGACGGAATTATATGCCATTCTCCCTTCACTCATTTCAGCTTATATTTTATTTTGATATTCCGATCAGGAATATTTACATTTACTCTACAAAGCCTAAATATTCTATATCTTCCTTTTAAACAAGCGCTTAGCTTGCATATTTTTCTTTTTTTGTTAACCAATAACCTTTAAGATCATGTCAGGTACAAAAGAATTTTATGACGATGTCCGCCCGATGTTTGGCGGTCATATGGCACAAAGCCAGATTGATGGTATCGAAACCATATTAAAAGCTACTACAGATGCCGGTATTACTGATGAACGCAAAGTGGCCTACATGCTGGCTACCGTTTTTCATGAATGCGCCAAAAGAATGCAGCCCATAAACGAATTTGGCAAAGGCGCCGGGCACCCTTATGGCGAAAAGTTTAAGATGGGTGGCGGCCCCGGCCATCGCATCCCTTACAGCACACCCGATAAATTATACTATGGCCGGGGCTATGTACAGTTAACCTGGTATGAAAACTACGAAAACATGGGCCGGCTGCTACACATCGATTTACTTAATAACCCCGAAATGGCTTTAGAGCCCTCGATAGCCGCGGCCATCCTGGTAAAAGGAATGACCGGTGGTTTATTCACCGGTGTTGGTTTGGGTAAATATTTTAATGATAAGGTTACCGACTGGGTAAACGCCCGCAAAATAATCAATGGCCTCGATGCTGCCCAAACTATAGCCGGCTACGCGCAGGTATTTTACAAAGGTTTAACCGAAGAGGTTGCTATGGCTTGATGAAGGGCGTAGTTGCGGCACGAAGCACTCCCCAACTCACAGCTACCGTGTGAACGCATCTTTATAATAAAAAAAAATGTCATTTCGAGAGAGCTTGAGGGGGAAAGAGCACGGGCGCGAAAGAGAAATCTTCGGCGATATGCATAGTTGTATAGCATATCGCCGAAGATTTCTCCTCATCCCAGCGCTCATCCCCACCCGGTTCGTTCTTATGACAATCGGTTTTAAGTATCGATAGAATATAAAAGATGTGTACACATAGTAAGACTTACTGACTCAATATCATAGAGTTAAACTTCGTAAGTCTTTAGCCGACCAAACTACTTACCACCCGTTTTAACATACATGTAAATAATACCGCCAATAACGGTAATGGCCAGTACAATAAGCCCGGTAACGCCCTTTTTTTTATCCTGGCGCATAAGCCAAACTAAAAATGCAACCAGCGGCAGTACAAATACCGCCCAAAATATCAATGATGGAATGTTCATATAGCTCAAGCCCCCCAACCCCCTAAAGGGGGAGTTTTTTTAATTAATTATATAGTTAATACCTCCTGTTCCCCTTTAGGGAGCCGGGGGCTAAAATATCATCCTCGCCATAGGTGCAACCTGCTGTCCTACAAAGTCTCCTTTTAAATATTTATAGTAACCGGCAATAGCAATCATGGCAGCATTGTCTGTACAGTATTCCATTTTAGGGATAAAGCTTTCCCAGCCATTCTTTTCGCAAAGCGATTGCAGGCCTTGTCTTAAACCTGTATTGGCCGATACTCCACCCGCCAAAGCCAGCTGCTTTATGCCATGCTCCTTTGCCGCTTTTTGAAGTTTGTTTAGTAATATGGTAACAATCCGCATTTCTACAGAGGCGCAGATATCCGGCAGGTTCTGGCTGATAAAATCAGGATTTTTAGCAACATTATCCCTTATAAAATAAAGTATAGCTGTTTTTAAGCCGCTAAAGCTAAAATTAAAGCCGGGGATCTGCGGCTCGGGGAATTTATAGGCATCCGGGTTACCCAGGCGCGCGTATTTATCAATCAGCGGTCCGCCGGGATACGGCAAGCCTAAAATTTTGCTGGTTTTATCCATAGCCTCACCGGCGGCGTCATCTAAAGTTTGGCCGATGATCTCCATATCAAAATAATCCTTCACCAGTACTATTTGCGTATGCCCGCCAGATACGGTGAGGCATAAAAACGGAAATGTCGGCTTATGATCGCCAATAAAATGCGCCAATATATGGGCCTGCATATGGTTTATTTCAACCAGCGGAGCCTTTTGAGCCAGCGCAAATCCCTTGGCAAAGGATACCCCGACCAATAGCGAACCTAAAAGTCCCGGACCGCGCGTAAAAGCTACCGCATCAATATCATTTTTGTTTACTTTTGCGTTCAATAACGCTTGTTGAACAGCCGGAACAATATTTTGCTGATGAACCCTTGAGGCAAGCTCAGGGACCACACCGCCGTATGCTTCGTGAATGCTTTGATTGGCAATAACATTGCTCAATATTACACCATCAACGCAAACAGAAGCCGAGGTATCATCACATGAAGATTCAATTCCTAATATTACAGGCACTTTTTTAAGTCAAAAGTCAAAAAGTAAAAGTCAAAAGACCTTTATTATTGACAGATTATAAATTAAATTCAGAAAGTAAAACTTTTCGGGCGTTTTTGAATTTTTACTTTTGAATTTTTAATTAAACACAAAGTTATTAAAAAAGCACTCAAAATAGTATTCGGGCTGGTGTTGTTGATATTATTGACACTAAGCATACTTTTATTGGCTTTTCAATATAAACCCGTGCAAACATGGGCCGCAAAAAAAGCGACCAAATATTTGTCGGATGAGTTGCAAACCACTGTTGATATAAAAAGTCTGTATTTAAGACCTTTTTCATCGGTTGTGCTTGAGGGGCTTTATATATTGGATAAAAAAAAGGACACCCTTTTAAGCACGCCCAAATTGGTTGTTGATATTAATGGCTTCTCGCTGTTTAACAGCTTAAAAACACGTGTCATCAATTTTGAATCGATAGCGCTTGATAACGGCTCCTTCTACCTCAAAAAACAAAAAGACAGCACCACCAACCTTAAATTTATTATTGATTACTTTAGCTCAGCCGCTACCCCCAAAACAAAAAGCAAACCCTGGACGCTTAATTTTGACAAGATCACTATCAATAACTTTCATTTCAGGTATAAAAACCAGTTGGTTGATACAGTAATGCCCCAGGTTAACTTTGAAGATATTGATGTTAAGCATTTCAGTACAGTGGTGCTGGGGATGGACCTTAAAAACCACTTGTTTAAGGCCAATGTACAAAAACTAACCCTACAGGAAAAAAGCGGGTTCTCCGTTAAAAGCTTACGCTCCAACATCACCATTKATACCAACCAGATACTGGCGCAAAATCTTCATATAAAAACAGGGCACTCCGATTTGAAGGATTATTTCAGGATGCGGTTTAAATCATTTGATGATTTTGAAAGGTTTACAAGCAAGGTTTATATGGATGCCGATTTTAAATCATCACGTATATCATCGACAGATATAGCATACTTCACCAGCGGACTTGAAAAGGTAAGCTTTGACCTTGGCTTAGAAGGGCGGGCCAGGGGGCCTGTAAGTAACTTAAAATCCAAAGGGGTTACCATTACCGGCGGGCAGGCTACTTTTATAAAGGGCGATTTTAATTTAAGGGGATTGCCCGATTGGGATAATACTTTCCTTGAACTGAAGTTTGAGCAGATAGCTTCCAATAAAAAAGATATTGATTACCTCATCAGCCATTTTTCGGGTCAGCCAAACCTTAAGGCGCCTGATATTATAAACAAATTTGGCAATATCAACTTTACCGGCAGGTTCACCGGTTTACAAAATGACTTTGTAGCTTATGGTATTTTTAAAACCAAACTTGGCCGGTTCGATTCGGACATTAATCTTAAGATAGATAAAAAAGGCAAACCCAGCTACAGCGGTAAACTGAACGCCTTCAACTTCGATCTTGGTACGTTGCTTGACGAAAGCACTGTTGGCCGCACTACCTTTACATCAAACATACAAGGTAGCGGCGACGAACTTAAAACCCTGAGCGAACAAGGTGATGCCCGGATTAAATACATCGATTTTAATAACTACACTTATAATAACCTTAACATTAAAGGCTCTTTTATAAAAAAACTGGCAGACGGGCACATCACCATCAACGATAAAAATGTAAAACTCGACCTTAAAGGCAAGGTTAATTTAAACCCCGAGCTACCATCCTATGATCTTACGGCTACCATTAAGGATGCCAAATTAAATGCTTTAAAACTCATAAAGGACACTATTACCTTAAGCACCCAGTTAAAAACCAAATTTTCTGGTAATGACCTTAAGAATTTGCAGGGAAGTATTTTATTATCCCCTATCAGGATTATTGACCCGAGAAATAATTACCTGGCCGATTCATTGTACCTATCGGCCAACGGCCAGGGCAATGCAAGAGAAATAGCCTTGAAATCCGACTTTGCCGATGCCAATATCAAAGGCAGCTTTGACCTGGCCACCTTGCCGTCGTATTTTAAAACCATTGTTAAAAAGTATATCCCCTCTATAAAAACCACTATTGTACCACCAAAGCCCGAGCAATTTGATTTTAATCTGTCAATTAAAAAGCTCGATCCGCTTATGGCAATATTTTTACCAAAACTAACATTTCCTGATCAGGGTACTTTTACCGGGCAATTTGATTCAAGAAATAAAACGGCAACCTTATCGGGCTATATCAAAACCATAAAATATGGTAAAACCGTTTTTCATGATTTTATTATTGATGAGAGCACTGCCGACAGCCTGCTGGGCGTCAACCTTTCATTAAGCAGGGTTGATCTTACAGACAGCCTGTTTATAAAAGACATCAACATTACCAACTTCCTAAAAAACGACAGCCTGAACTTTAACATTAAGCTATCGGATAAAAACGCGGTAAATCAGCTGGATCTTTACGGCCTTGTTGAATTTGGCCGCGATACTACAGCCAAACTAAAATTGCTGCCATCAGATATTATCCTGGAGAAAGAAAAATGGAAGATACAGGAACAGGTGCGCATCCGCCTGCTTGATGGTAAAACCCAGGTATCGGGCTTCGAGCTGTCAAACGGCATACAAAAGGTACGCATAAACGGATTCATATCTGATAATCCTGCCGATGAGCTTAAACTTTCGTTCGAAAAGTTTAACATGCGAACGCTTAACCAGCTTACCAAAACATCGGGTATATTTTTAAAAGGCGCGCTTAATGGCGATGTTAAAATGACGGGCATCACCAAATCGCCGGGCGTCGACGCGCATTTATCCATCGATTCGCTTACCATGAACAAAACCCTTATTGGTGATGTAAAACTGGTATCAACCCTTGGCAACGACCGCAAACAGGCAGATATGAAACTTAATATCGTAAATCGCGGACTTGAAACCATGAATCTTTCGGGAATTTACGCCTTTGGAAAGGATACGGAAGATAACCTGGATTTTGATGTGAAAATGAACCAGACAGAAGCCATCATTTTTGAACCATTTATAAAAGACCTYGTATCTGATGTAAAGGGAAACATATCTACCAACTTAAAACTCACAGGCAGCCCCTCAAAACCGAAACTTAATGGCGATGTTACCCTGGTAAATACAGGTGTTACAGTTAATTATTTAAAAACGGCCTACACTGTAAACACCAGGGTAAATGTGGAAAATAGTGTTGTTAAAATCAACGATATGGTGCTAAAGGATAAACGCGGTGGTACCGGCACCGCTAATGGAACCGTTGATTTAAACAACCCATCAAACCCCGATATTGAAGTGGATTTAAAAGCGGTTAACCTATTGGCACTTAATACAACCTTTAAGGATAACCATATTTACTATGGCACTGCTTACGGTACGGGCAACTTTAGCTTTAAAGGCCCGGTTGATAACATGAAAATTGATATTACCGCCCGCACACAGGCCGGTACTATTTTTAACATACCGCTCAATACATCGTCAACAGCAAGCGAATATGATTTTATAAAATTTGTGAGCCACAGCGATACCGCAAAGGTTGTTGCTAAGGAACGCGCCTTTAATGGTGTTACCCTTAATTTTGACCTAAGCGCCGACGAGAAGACCGTTGTGAGGATAACTACTGATTATGGTCAGCTGGAAGGAAGCGGTGTGGCCAATAACCTTAAGCTAAACATTAATAGCCTGGGCGATTTTGAAATGTATGGCGACTTTTTGATAACCACCGGTAAATTTGAGTTTACGGCCAAAAACTTTATCAGTAAAAACTTTACGGTAAGCCAGGGTGGTACCATCAGGTGGACAGGGAACCCTGCAAACGCCGAGATAAATCTGAAAGCCTTATACGAAGTACGTACAAACCGGGCGCCGCTTTATACAGCCGCGGGCCTGCAATCGGCAAATACCAACCAGGTACTGGTGCAGGCAGAATTGATCCTGACCAAATCATTATTACAGCCAACTATTGATTTCGACTTTAACTTCCCTACAGATCCATCTGTTAAGGACGATTTGGCAACCTATCTTTCGGATGCCAATAACCGTAGTCAGCAGGCTATCAGTATTATTGTACGCCGAAGCTTTAACTCGGGTAATAACGGCAGTTTAACCAACCAGGTTATAAGTACAGCAGGCGAGGCTGTGAGTGAGTTTGCCTTCAATAAGCTGAATAGCCTGATAGCTCAATCAAACGTTAAGAACTTCGATTTAAATATCCGCTCGTTCAACGAAGCCAGTGCATCAGTGAGATTTTTTAACAGCAGGTTATCTTTTAACGGAAGCTTGTTTACCAATACGGGCTCAAATGATCTTTTTAATAATAATACCAGTCTTTTCAATCAAAAATTTGATGTAATTACAAAAGATTTTGAGGCATTATACCAGATAAGGAAAGATGGCAACCTTACTGCAAGATACTCTTACAGGGTATTGAACAGCACAACGCTAAACAGCCTCACTACTACCTTGCAGCCCCAGTATGTTAACGGAATAGGTTTGGTGTATCAAAGAGATTTTGATACGTTTAGAGAGTTTATCCGTAATCTTTTCCGCAGTGGCGGCAGGCGTCGCCAGGCCCCGCCCCCCCCATTACCGGTAACCAATCCAAACCCGATAGTTACAAAACCCGATGATGAGGATTAATTTCAGATGTGCAGATTGATGGAGGATGTAAACATGTGCAGATTAATAACGATCAATCATCATCTGCATTTTCATTCATCTGAAATCTGCACATCTGAAAATTAGTGATCGCGCATAATAGCGTGATCCATTTTATCGCGTTTGGTGCGCAGGTATAATTCATTATGCGGGTTTGACGCAATTTCGATAGGGACATTTTCAACCACTTCTAATCCGTAGCCAATTAAACCAGCACGTTTTTTAGGGTTGTTGCTCATCAGCCGCATTTTTGAAATACCCAGGCTACGCAAAATCTGCGCGCCAATACCATAATCCCGCTGATCCATTTTAAAGCCAAGCTTAACGTTGGCTTCAACGGTATCATAACCATTTTCCTGCAGGTGATAGGCTTTCAATTTGTTGATTAAACCAATACCACGCCCTTCCTGGTTCATATAAATAACCACGCCCTTGCCTTCTTTACTTATCATCTCCATAGCCTTATGCAGCTGCGGACCGCAATCGCAACGGCAAGAGCCAAAAATATCCCCGGTAACGCATGAACTGTGTACGCGGGTTAAAACAGGCTCACCGGGCTCCCACGTGCCTTTTACAAGGGCAAGGTGATGTTCGCCGGTATCAACCTGCGTGTAGGCTATCATTTCAAAATCGCCCCACTCAGTTGGCATTTGTACCGATACTTCCTTTTTCACCATTGTTTCGGTGCTCAGGCGGTAAGCTATCAGGTCTTTTATAGAAACAATTTTCAGGTTAAACTCTTTTGCCATCACCAGCAGATCAGGCAAACGGGCCATATCACCATCCTCCTTCATAATTTCACATATTACGCCGGCGGGTTCAAACCCTGCCAAAACAGCCAGGTCAATAGCAGCTTCGGTATGGCCGGTCCGGCGTAAAACGCCGCCATCCTGGGCAATCAGCGGGAAAATATGCCCGGGCCTGCCCAGGTCTTCCGGTTTGGTTAAGGGGTCAATTAAAGCCAAAGTGGTTTTTGAACGGTCGGTAGCCGAAATGCCTGTTGTACAGCCATGCCCCAGCAGATCAACAGAAACGGTGAAGTTCGTTTCGTGCGAGGTGGTATTATGGCTCACCATGGGTTCAAGATCAAGCTCACGGGCCCGGCTCCTGGTAATAGGTGCGCATACCAGGCCGCGGCCATAGCGTACCATAAAATTTATAGCTTCGGGGGTGGCATTACGTGCTGCAGTTAAAAAGTCACCTTCATTTTCGCGATCTTCATCATCAACTACAATGATCATTTTACCTGCCTGTATATCTTCGATAGCTTCTTGTATTGTATTTAACATTGTATGTGCATTACGTATGGCAAGCTAAAAAGGCTGCCACGGTATATTTAAAGTTTAAACAAATTTAAAGTATATTAAAATGATTCTGGTCGGTGGTATGTAAAATCATCTCCTTTAACTTTTTATGAGAAGAAGAATGAAAAGGTAAAAGATAAAGGACGAAAAAACAGAGGCAGGTCATCTCAACTTTTTCTTTTAGCCTTCCATCCTTTATTTCAAATGCTTTTAAGCTGTTTTACGTTTAAATATCTTGTTAAAAAACCGCTTGTAAGCTTCCATATCAAATAAAGCAGAATCGGTTGCCGCCTTGTATGACAGGAACAGTCCTATTGGCGTTAACACGATTATGGCAATCCACATCCCAAAAAAGGTAGAAACATTACCTGCTTTTACAGATTTTTCGCCAATGGTTGATATGATATAATAAATCAGGAAAAACACCACCGAAATTACAACCGGCAAACCCAACCCACCTTTACGAATTATAGCCCCCAGTGGCGCGCCTATTAAAAACAAAGCGATACATGCTGCAGACAGTGTGAATTTTTTTTGTACCTCAGACGCATATCTGCGAATGGTCATGGCATCGAAATTATATTTTTCGGTGCGGTTTTTTAGCACATCCTTTATTGAACGCACCTCGGATGCGGCGCTTGACAGGGTCATTACCTGGTCGCTAATTGTCATGCCTTTTAGCAGATCCTTATCGGCAGGTATATATTTTATTTTTTTATCCGGCCTGGCAGGCATGTTGAAATACTTGATATAAGGCGTAACAAGCTTATAATTCATAACAACAGCAGCATCAACAGCACGCTGGCTCGAGTCGATAAATTTTCTTAACTGCTTTAAATTCATCATTTGCGATGCTTGCTTAAACTCGTTTTCATCGGTACGGGTAAGTTTAAAGCTTGATAAGTCAAACTTTTGCTCACTCTCTTTAAACCGGAAACGGGTTAAGCGCTGGCGCATATTATAATTAGCCCCATCGCTTCTTGACTCCACATAGTTTACCCCATCTTTTAGTTTTAAAACAAGGTATTTATCGCCCATAGTGCGAAACATGGTACCCTCGCGGGCCAGGGTAACTTCTGTATTGTTTTCCTCCTCGTTTTTTTTGTATATCATGATGTCATACAAGCGCTGCCCATCAGGATCTTTCCTTTTTACCCTGATGGTATAGCCCGGAAAACTTGCACTAAAAACTCCCTCGGGCAACAAATCGGCCGATTTTTGCTTACGGGCATCGTACAGCAACGAAAAATATTTAAGATTTGCTACCGGCAGCATATAATCAGAAAAAAAGAACGCCGCAGTACTTAATATGGATATAATAACAATCATGGGGTACATTGCCCGGCGTAATGAAATCCCTGCAGCTTTAATGGCTACCAGTTCATAATTTTCGCCAAGCGCGCCATAGGTCATGATGGTTGAAAGCAGTACAGATAGCGGAAGAGCCATAGCCACATTGGTAGCCGAGTTATACATCATCAGCTCAAGAATGGTGTACCAGGCAAAGCCTTTGCCTATCAAATCGTCAATGTATTTAAACAAAAACAGCATCAGCAATACAAACATTACAATGAAAAGCGTAACTGCAAAAGGCCGTATAAATGATTTAAGCAGTAAAAGATGGATCTTTTTCATCGGGGCAATTTGTATTTAACAGGATTTAAAACCGCATACTAATGCAGGTTAATTTTCATTAACGCAAAATTAGCGTTTCGCAATACAAAATTAGCTAAAATTATATGGCCTTAAGCGCCCAATACACTTATGAGGTAATCGATCTGGTTATCCCAAATAAGTTTACGTTCAGAAATCAGGTCTTCGGTAGCAAAATCCGTAATAGCCAGCGCAACATCATTGGTAAGCTCATCCTGCAAAATTTCCATCTCAAAATAGCATTGCGGTTCGTCATCCACCCACTTAAATCTTACCAGCTTGTTTTCTTTTACAGTAATAAGTTTTGCTTTTTGAGGTTCACCGTCCCAGGTAAAAGTATAAACCTGGTCGCGTATATTTACATCATCGGCAAACCATTGTGCTAACCCGTTAGGTTCATTTAAAAAAGTGAACAGTATTCTTGGAGATGATTTTATCTCATATTCTATAGTAAATTTCTTTTTTTCGGACATCGAGGTTTATACTTGAAAACGGGTTAAGCCGTAAATGTTAACATTTTTTCTAAAGAAAACGAATTTCTGCTATATTTGCAAACCTTTTTAAGGATGGCGATTGTTTTATAAACATAGCCGCTCTTTTTAATAACCATTAAAAGAGCGTATTAAACTAAAAAGGGAATACAATAGCTCAGACCCGGGCTTAAAAATAAACGGCGGGGTAGCTCAGATGGTTAGAGCGTAGGATTCATAACCCTAAGGTCGGCAGTTCGATCCTGCTCCCCGCTACTAAGACAGAAAACGGCCTTGAAATGCATATTTCAAGGCCTCTGTTTTTTCAACAAATCGCTATCGTGCTGAAAATCAATACAATATCCAGCTCGATCCTGCTCCAGTACCTAAAGCAAGAATGCTTTTGAAACCAACTATCCACTATTTTATACTAGTTTATTTTTCAATCAATTAACTTACTTCTTCTTCGTTTTTTAACAGTTCGATATTTTTCATCAAAACTATCCTCCTTAGATGTTTGTTCTATTGTCAATTTCGCTAAATGTCTCATGGCTGAAAGGATAGCTTTTGCTTGTTCTACAGTCACAATTGTTCCTTTTTTCTTCAGTATTTCGACCGCTTCTTCCGGCGTGTAAGGTTGCTTTGCCATAGTATTTAAAACGAGTGATGAACATATATTCTAAAACAACGCTACACTAAAATTATTGATTGTTACATTTTAAAATAGATGATTAATCTATTACTGGGGTATGATGACGGATTATTGCGACTACCGCTGTAGCGAACAAACTGAAGCAAATTGTGAGAGAAGATTTTCTTAGATCTAAATAAACCGGAGATTCTGTTGAATGAGTGACTAAGACTATCCATTTGTTATAGAAGCATTTAACATAATAACGATTGCTGTTTAACCACGCTTTTCAATTTCCTTTTTAACCTCTTCTATTAATTGCTGCTCTGTAGGTAAATATAATTTATACTCACTTGCAAAAATGGTTTTGTTATTTTCCGGAAGGGAGATTTTTACAACCGCATTGTTCTTTTCTGCACATAATAAAATACCGATGGTTGGATTTTCAAAGTCTTTCTTTTCATACCGGTCATAGTAGTTCACGTACATTTGTAGCTGACCAATATCCTGATGGGTGAATTTTGTGGTCTTTATCTCTATGATTACAAAGCATTGCAGCAGCCGATTGTAAAAAACAAGATCAATAAAGAACTCATCGCCTTCAATATGCAGCCTCTTTTGCCTTGCGACGAATGCGAAACCGTTACCCATTTCTAATAGAAAATCATGCAAATGTGTAATGATAGCTTGCTCCAGGTCCTTTTCATAATAGGATGCTTCGCGATGCAATCCTAAAAACTCCAGGTACATGGGGTCTTTGATGATCTCTTTAGCATCAGACGGTTGTTTCTCATTTCGCGCTACAGCCAATACACTCTCCTTGTCATTACTCATTAACAACCTTTCCCACAAACTGCTATGGATTTGGCGTTCTAACTGGCGTACGGTCCAATTATTCTTAATGGTTTCAGCTATATAAAAATCGCGTTTATCCTGGCTATCAAGCCTGATGATAACTTTATATTGGCTCCAACCCAATTGCGAATACAGTGTATTCGCAATTGGGAACGTGCGATAAAATTGTCGGAATAGTTCTATCTGCCGTTTCGAGAATCCACTACCGTATTCCGGCTCTAATTGATCAGCAATAAATTTAGTTAGGTAATTGCCGTAATCCGCACGCTCTTTCCCTTGTTGTTCTTCTTCGAAAATGCGTTGTCCTATTTGCCAATACATTAATGTACGCTCATGATCAACCAGCCTGATCGCTTTGTCTTTAGCATCATGAATAATGGCTTGAATATCAGTTATGACAGATTGATTAATAAGCATTGTACAAAGAATTATGGGTTCAATCGTAAAACTACAAAAATAGAGGATGCATTTGGGCGTTTCGGAGATATGTTACACCCTATTCCGTGGCAACACTGACCACCTGTTTGCTGGCAAAGAAATGCAGCTCATGCTTTAGCAGCATAAACAAATATAATTATTTACCGATTTCCATTTAGCCAGCAGCCGCTCAGGCTATAACATCTTTATTTTTTTTGAAGTTTAATATTTGAGGTATGTCCTTCTGGTGATGGCCGTTTATCGCCTTAATAGAGGCATTCCAGAGTGACTTCGCATACATAATGAGGCTCCCGGTCAACTCGTCCCTCCGGCAACGGCATCTGGCATTTAAACAGGATCGCCGATATCGAAAGCATAAAACAAAAAAGGGGGTGGTCAGTTTGATCCGGAATGAGGTGGTCACTTTGGTCCGGAATACCCTGGTCACTTTAAATCGGAATCAGGTGGTCAGTTTGAGCGGAATCTCCACAAACGCTCCAACTCTTCCACAAATTGGTTCGAAAATCTTTTATCTTCGGCTACATTGGCAGAAGGCCCCTTGAAAAAAGGGGCTTTTCTTGTATTTCACCCTCCTGTTTACTGCATACGTTTTATATTCACCTGCTTTTAACCAGATCTACATCGGCTATACCTCCGATATAGCTAACCGCTTACTTTCCCATAACGAATTAGCCACGAAAGGGCACACCATAAAGTACCGTCCGTGGGTTATTGCATACACTAAGGTCTATTCAACAAAAGCCGAGGCGATGAAAAGGGAAAAGTAATTAAAATCTGCAAATGGCAGAAAATTCATTTGGGATATTATCAAAACAAATTTTCTAGTTCAGATGATTAAGTACTTGCGTTTTCTCGGAGAGGACGTTTAGGCCACGCATAATGTCAAGATTTTATTTACAAAGTTTACATTTTTATTTACAATCCAAATTCGTTGCGCCGAAAAATAGCAAAGTAGATTCGCTGAATCAATGCTAATAGGATCAATTAATAAAAAATTATGAAATACATACACGTATATGCTTTGTTCTTAATGTTTGTTTTTCTCACTTCCTGTGGACAAAACCAAACAAACGTACCAAAGGATAATATCAAGCCCGAAATTAAAGACATAGGGCCTAACATAATGGTTCGTGTTATAAAAAAAGGCAGAAATGGCACCATTTTGATTGCTGGCCCGAACAACTCATCATTTGGTGATGTTTTTCGATACGATGGAAAATCTTTTACTAATCTCACAAGTAAAATAGGTTCGCACCGATTCTGGGACGTCCTGGAAGATCGACGAGGAAATATTTGGTTCACTTCTACTGATTCAGGCGTTTATTATTACAACGGGAAATCCATTCAACATTTCACTACCACGGAGGGACTTGCCAATAATCGGGTTATGTCTGTTTATGAAGGTAAAGCCGGCATTATTTGGTTCGGCACCGGAGGTGGAATAAGCCGTTACGATGGGAAATCTTTTCGAAATTTTAAAAATCCGAACCCCTCGCGTTTTTTTAAAGGAGGAAATTGGAATAATGATATTACTACAATCATTGAAGATAAAACCGGGAAATTATGGGTTGGCACAAGAGGCGACGCCTTTGTTTATGACGGAAAAACATTTGCCCCGTTAATCCATAAGGGCAAAACTTTTACAAACGTTTGGAGTATAATCGAAGATAGAAAAGGCAATATTTGGCTTGGTGATGTGACCCATGGCCTTTGGCGCTATGACCCTTCGACTGAGCTCAGGGCAGGCACTGGTACCTTTACTAATGTATCGGAGAGGGGTGCTTATGCTATAATCGAAGACAAAAAAGGAAACATCTGGACTACAGGTCCAGTAAATTCTGCTCATGTGGCGGTCTGGGCACTTTCCCGTTATGATGCAATGTCCTTGTATAGTAATAAGCCCACCGTAGCCGAAATTATGTCAGGAGATGCTTTTTTGGGTCTCTTGGAAGCTAACGATGGAAGTATTTGGTTTGGATCTGCGACCGGAGTTTATCGTTATGATGGAAAGACCATCACGGACTTTTATAGTAAAGAGGGTCAGAAAAAATACATCATAGATACGAAGCAAAGTGTTATAATATGGAAAGGTTCTATGCTACTTGGTACATGGGAAGGTTCTATGTTTCTTGGTGATGGTACAAGTACAGGGGACGTTGATATATTAAAAGGAGAATTGTTGATCGAAAACCGTCATCTGGTGGGCGGTGCAGTTGAAGTGGACATGAATACGATTGAACAAAAATTTGATGATCAGCGTCCACACAATAAATTACCTCCATTTTTTGATGTCAAAAAATTCCCTGTTTCTACATTCGCAATTACGAAGGTTGAAACAGTGAATGATGGAAAAGTTACAGGGAACGGGAACATGACCATTGAAGGTATCGCAAGTATAAAAG